>JALYGH010000403.1 GCA_030777205.1 Chloroflexota bacterium | reverse complement strand
CCGAGAACGTCATGCCGCGGATCATCCGCGCCGTGCCCATCCAGCCGAGCAGCCCGATGATCACGCCGAGCAGGATGATCTCCGGATTCAGCAGCGCCGACAGCAGCACCAGCAGGAACATGCTCGGAATGTTCGCCAGCGTCTGGATGACGGCGTTCGAGACGTCGTCGAAGCGGCCGCCGTAGTAGCCGGAGGCGAGCCCGACCGGGATGCCGATCATCAGCGAGACGAGGGCGATCGTCACGCCGATCGTCAGCGAAACGCGGCCGGCCGCCAGCGTGCGGGCGAGCATGTCGCGGCCGAGGTCATCGGTGCCGAACGGGTGGGCGGGCGACGGCGCCTGCTGCCGCAGGCTCAACGTCTGGCGGTACGGGTCCACCCCGAGCGCGGCCTGGGCCACCCATGGCCCGACTGTCGCCAGCAAGATGATCGCCACCAGCAATGCCAGCGCCGCCATCGAGAGATGGTCGCGGCGCAACCGGTGCCAGGTGGCGGCGACATAGCCGCGCGGGGCGGCGTCTGCGCGGGCGCGCTCGGCCACCAGGTCGGCGGGGGAGGTTGCCGCGGCGACGCGTGCCATCAGGACCGCTCCGCTCGTGGCGGGTTGGGGGCCTTCACGACGCCATCATCGCCAACCACCATGCGACGCTCACTCGTACCGCACGCGCGGGTCGACCCACCCGTATGCCACGTCGGACAGCAGGTTCGCCAGGATGCCGAGCGCCGCGAAGATGAAGGTCAGCCCCATCAGGACCGGATAATCGCGCTGGAACGCCGCGTCGACGGCCATCCGTCCGAGCCCGGGCCACGAGAACGTCACCTCGAAGAGGAGGCTGCTCGAGAGCAGCCCGACGATGCTCGGGCCGAGGAATGTCATCAGCGGGATCAGGGCGTTGCGCAGCGCGTGGACGTACAGCACCGTCCGCGAGCCCAGCCCCTTGGCGTAGGCCGTCCGCACGTAGTCTTGCCCGAGCACGTCGAGCATGCCCGACCGCACGTAACGCGAGTAGCCGATCCAGCCGCCGAGCGCCCCCACCATCCACGGCAGTGCCAGGTGCCAGAGCCGATCGGCCAGCGAGCCGTCGCCGGGCGTCTCCATCCCGCCGAGCGGGAAGATCCGCACCGTGGAGGCCACCAGCACGAGCAGCATCAGGCCGAGCCACCAGTGCGGCACGGCGTTGCCGAGGACCGTGAAGACTCGGATGGCCTGGTCGTGCCACCGCCCGCGGTTGAGCGCGGCGACGACGCCGAGCGGGATGCCGAGCAGCCCGAGCACGAACGCCCCGATCGAGAGCTGGAAGCTGGCCGGGATGCGCTCGGCGATCTTCTCGATGACCGGCCGGCGGTCGACGAACGAGTACCCGAAGTCGAGCCGCGCCACGTTGAGGAGCCACTTCACGTACTGGATCGGCATCGGCTCGTTCAGCCCGAACGACTCGAGCAGCCGCTCGCGGTACTCCGGGCTGATGCGGGGGTCCTCGGTCATGACCTGGGCCGGTCCGCCCGGCGCGAGCCGCATCAGCCCGAAGCTGAGCACGCTGATCAGCAGCAGCAGGAAGACCGACTGGATCAACCGCCGGACCACATACCGCGTCAGCCCGGTGCTCACGCGACGCCGCTCACTTCACGAACCAGCGCTCGCGGTTCCAGCCGATGCCGAGCGATGTCGGCTCGATCCCGCCGATCCGGTTGTTCACGCCGATGTACGACTTGGAGTACGTCAGGAAGATGTACGGCGACTCCTCGGCCATGATCCGCTGGATCTCGCCGTAGATCTGCTTGCGCTTCTCGCGGTCGAACTCCCGCACACCCTGCTCGAATAGCTCCTCGACGCGCTTGTTGACGTACGCCCCGGCGTTGAGCTGCGGGATCGACGATTCGAGCCAGATCTGCTGCATGAAGTGCGGCTCGATCGTGGCGGACCAGGCGCCCAGGTTGACGTCCCAGTCGAACGGCTCCGACTTCAGCTCGTTCAGGTACGTCCCCCACTCGCGCGTCTGGACCTCGACCTGGATGCCGAGGTCGGTCCAGGACTGCTGCGCGACCTGGGCGACGCGCTCGAACGTCTTGCTCGTCGGGGGCCCGTACAGGATCTTCAGCGTCAGCGGCTTGCCGTCCTTTTGACGGATCCCGTTCGGGCCCGGCTTCCAGCCGGCCTGGTCGAGCAGCGCCTTCGCCTGCTCCATGTCGTACTGGTACTTCGGGACGTCCGGGTTGTAGACCCACGAGGATGGGGGGAACACCGAGTAGGTCGGCTCGGCCAGCCCGAGCTGGATGTACTGGGCGATGCCGTCGCGGTCGATCGCGTGCGCCAGGGCGTGGCGGACCTGGGGATCCTGCCAGGGCTCGCGGCGGAAGTTGAAGCCGATGTACAGCCACGAGGCGGCGGCCGGCCACCACTCGTAGACGGTGGCATTCGGCAGCGTCTTCGCCTCCTCGTAGTTGTCGGGCGCGAACCCGCTGAAGTCCACCTCGCCGGTCTTCAGCATCTGGAAAGCGATCTCGTTGCTGGGGACGATGCGATAGGTGAACGTCTCGATCAGCGGCTTGCCGTCGTAGTAGCGCTCGTTGGCGACGAAGACGGCCCGGTCGTCCTTCCGCCACTCCTGGAGCACGTACGGACCCGACGCCACGGTCGGCGCCATGATCTGCGGGTTCCTTTGCGGGTCGCTCCAGTCCAGGGTCTCCCAGATGTGCTTCGGGAGCGGCGTCACGGCATCCGCCGTCTCCAGGCCGACGACGACCGGCTCCTTCAGCTTCACCACGATCGTCTTCGGGTCGGGCGCTTCGTAGGACGCGATCGGCTCCAGGTTCGAGATGTACGGGTACTGGTTCTCCGGCTTGAGCAACTGCTCGAACGTCCACTTGTAGTCGGCGGACGTGATCGGCGCACCGTCGCTCCAGAACAGGTCGTCGCGCAGGGCGAAGGTGTAGGT
>JALYGH010000402.1 GCA_030777205.1 Chloroflexota bacterium | reverse complement strand
TCGATCTCCGAGCCGACGACCGTGTTCGACGTCGCCGATGGGACGGTCCGCGAGTACATCGTCACGCCGGAGTCGGTCGGGCTGAACCGGGCGCCGGCCGACGCGGTGCGCGGCGGCACGGTCGAGGCAAACCTCCGCTTCGCCCGCGCCGTGCTCGGCGGCGAGCAAGGCCCAGCCCGGGACGTCGTGCTGCTCAACGCGGCCGGCGGGCTGGTGGTCAGCGGGCTAGCCAACGATCTCGAGGCCGGCGTGCAGCTCGCCGCCGAGGCGATCGACTCCGGGCGGGCGCGCGAGAAGGTCCAGCAGGTGGCCGAGGTCTCGCAGGCGCTAAAGGCGCAGGGAGGGGCGGCGTGATCCTCGACGAGATCCTGACGCACAAGCGCGCGGAAGTGGCCGAGCGGATCGCCCGTGTGCCCCGGGCGGCCCTCGCGGAGCGGGCGCACACCGCGCCACCGGCCCGCGACTTTCGGGCCGCCCTCTCCCGACCCGGCGTCTCCATCATCGCCGAGATCAAGCGCCAGTCGCCGGCCAAGGGCGCGCTCCGCCTCGACATGGACGCGCCGACGATGGCCCGGACCTACGCCGCGGCCGGCGCGGCGGCCATCTCGGTCCTGACCGACGAGCGGTACTTCAACGGCTCGGACGCCGACTTGGTCGCCGTGCGCCAGGCGGTCGACGTCCCGATCCTGCGCAAGGACTTCGTCGTCGACCCGTACCAGGTCTACGAGGCGCGCACGCTCGGCGCCGACGCCATCCTGCTGATCGTGCGGGCCCTGAATCGCAACGAGATCGTCGAGCTGAGCGCCCTGGCCGACTCGCTCGGGATGGCGGCGCTGGTCGAGGCGCACACCGCCGAGGAGGTCGCGGTCGCGCTGGACGCGGGCGCGACGCTGGTCGGCATCAACAACCGCGACCTGACCCGGATGGTCGTCGACGTGGCGACGACCGAGCGGCTGCGGCCCCTCGTCCCGAGCGGGGTCACGCTCGTGAGCGAGAGCGGCATCCGGTCCGCCGACGACATTGCCCGCCTGCGAACGATCGGCGTCGACGCGGCGCTGGTGGGCGAGGCGCTGGTGACGGCCCCGGACGCCGGTGAGCTGCTGCGGTCACTCATCGCCGCCGGACGGAGCCCTGCCGAAGCGAGCGCGCCGCGATGACCCGGGTGAAGATCTGCGGCATCAAGACGATGGCGCAGGCCGACGCCGCGCTCGGGGCAGGCGCCGATTACCTCGGCTTCATCTTCTACCGTCCGAGCCATCGTTACGTCGAGCCGGCCCTGGTCGGCGAGATCGTCGCCGCCTGCCGGGCGCGGTACGGTGACCCGGACCGCTGGCAGGCGGTCGGCGTGTTCGTCGACGAGCCGCTCGAGGCGGTGGCCGATACAGCCGAGTCGGCCGGGCTCGACCTGGTCCAGCTCTGCGGTTCCGAGGATCGCACGTTCGCCGAGCGGGTCGGCCGGCCGGTCGTGCGAGTCGTCCACGTCGAGCGGGACGGCACGTTCGTCGGCCCGCCCGATCCGGCTGTCCACGGCGCGGCGCGGCTCCTGCTGGACACCAAAATGGACGGCCGCTTCGGTGGGACCGGGACGACCTACGCCTGGGATGCCGTCCGCCCCGTCGCCGCCTCGTCGTTCCTGGCCGGCGGCCTCAGGCCCGATAACGTCGCGGCGGCCGTGCGGGCGGCGCGGCCGTGGGCGGTCGACGTCAGCAGCGGCGTCGAGCGGAACAAGCTGAAGGATCCCGCGCTCATCCGCCAGTTCATCGAGGAGGTGCGGCGTGTCGACGCCGGCGATCGCTAAGCAAGTCCAGGCCGACGCCCAGCGCGTCGGCTACTTCGGGGAGTTCGGCGGGCAGTTCGTGCCCGAGGTCTTGATGCCGGCGCTGCACGAGCTGGAGCGCGCCTACGCCGACGCCATGGCCCACGACGCGTTCCGGGCCGAGTACGCCCGCGCCTGCCGCGATTTCATCGGGCGGCCGACGCCGCTCTACGAGGCGACACGGCTCTCGGAGTCCGTCGGGCTGCGGGTGTTCCTCAAGCGGGAGGACCTGGCCCATACGGGCGCCCACAAGATCAACAATGCCCTCGGCCAGGCGCTGCTCGCCGCCCGGATGGGCAAGCGGCGGGTGATCGCCGAGACCGGCGCCGGTCAGCATGGCGTGGCGACGGCCACGGTCTGCGCCAAGTTCGGCCTCGAGTGCATCGTCTACATGGGCTCGGAAGACGTGCGGCGCCAGGCATTGAACGTCTACCGCATGCGGCTGCTCGGCGCCACCGTCCGGGAGGTCGACAGCGGGACGAAGACGCTCAAGGACGCGATCAACGAGGCGATGCGCGACTGGGTCACCAACGTCCGCTCGACCTTCTATGTCCTCGGCTCGGCGGTCGGGCCGCACCCCTATCCGACGATCGTCCGCGAGTTCCAGGCGGCGATCGGCCGCGAGGCGCGCGCCCAGGTGCTCGAGGCGATCGGGCGCCTGCCGGACGCGGTCGTCGCCTGCGTGGGCGGCGGCAGCAACGCAATCGGCATGTTCGCCGGCTTCGTCGACGACCCCGAGGTCAGGCTGATCGGCGTGGAGGCGGGCGGGCGCGGTCTCGAGCCCGGCCAGAACGCCGCGACGATCGTCAGCGGCAGCGTCGGCGTCCTCCACGGCGCCCGCTCGCTGGTCCTCCAGGACAAGCACGGCCAGATCGTCGGCACCCACAGCGTGTCGGCCGGCCTGGACTACCCGAGCGTCGGCCCGGAGCACAGCTACCTCCACGCGATCGGCCGGGCGCGCTACGTCGCCGCCGACGACCAGACGGCGCTGGCCGGCTTCCGCGAGTTGTGCCGGCTGGAGGGTATCATCCCGGCCCTCGAGCCCGCCCACGCGATCGGCTACCTGCCCCGGCTCGCGGCCGAATTGGGCAAGGAGGCGGTCGTCGTCCTGAACCTGTCCGGGCGCGGAGACAAGGACATCGACAGCTACCGCGAGGCGACCGGGGGGTACGAGTGAGCGAGCCAGCGAATCGCTTCGACACGACGTTCGCCCGGCTGCGCGCGGCCGGCGAGCTGGGCCTCTTCCCGTACCTGATGGCCGGCTTTCCGGAGCCGGAGACGTCCGCCTCGCTGCTGCGGGCGCTCGCCGAGAGCGGCGCCGACGGGATGGAGCTGGGCATCCCCTTCTCCGACCCGCTCGCGGACGGCGTCACGATCCAGCGGGCGGGTGCGCGGGCGCTCGAGCAGGGCGTCACGCTGGGGAGCGCCCTCGAGCTGGTGCGCGGACTTCGCGAGCGCAGCGAGATGCCGGTCGCGATGATGAGCTACGTCAATCCGCTGCTAGCGTACGGGCTGCCGCGGCTGTGCGAGGACGCGGCGGCGGCCGGGGTGGACGCATTCATCGTGCCGGACCTGCCGTTCGAGGAGGCGCCGGCGTTCCAGGCGGCCTGTGAGCGGGCCGGGCTGCACTACATCTTCCTCGTGGCGCCGACCAGCGGCGAGGAGCGGCTGGAGGCCGTTGGGCGGCGCGCCGGAGGCTTCGTCTACTGCGTCGCGCTGCTCGGAACGACTGGGGCGCGGTCGAATCTGTCCGGCGAGCTGCCGGCCCTGGGCGCCGCCGCCCGGCCCCGCATCGCGGCGCCGCTGGTGGCCGGCTTCGGGATCGCCACCCCGGCCCACGTCGCGGCCCTGGTCGGGACGGTGGATGGCGTCATCGTCGGCGCGGCGCTGGCCGAGCTGATCGAGCGGACCGAGCCCGAGCGCGTCGAGGACGCGGTTCGGGCGTTCGTGCGGGAGATGAAGGCCGCGACGCGCGGCGGGGCGGTCGGCGCGGCGCGGTGACGGTCGGGCGCCTCGCTCCGGCCCCGGTTATCCAGCTCCCCGAGTTCGAGGGGCCGCTCGACCTGCTCCTGACACTGGTCGAGCGGCGGCGCCTGCCGATCGCCGAGCTGAGCCTGGCGCTGGTGGCGGATCAGTATCTCGCCCAGGTCCGCGCCATGGCCGGGTCCGACCCCGAGCCCCTGTCCGAGTTCCTCGCCATCGCCGCTCGGCTGCTGCTGTTGAAGTCGCGCGCCCTGCTGCCGCAGATCGAGCCGCCGCGGGATGCCGAGGGCGAGGAGGCCTCGTCCGAGGACCTCGTTCGCCGGCTGGAGGTGTACCGCGCCTTCAAGACGCTGGCCCAGGAGCTCGGCGTGCGCCTGGAAGGCGGATCGGCTTACACCCGCGGCGCCGCCGGTGAGATCCTGGGCCTGGACGCGCCGGCGCCCCTGCGGGCGATCGGTCCGAGCGACCTGTTCGACCTGATCCGGGCCATCGAGGCCCGCGACGCGACGCCGAACATGCAGACGGCCGAGCCCCTCTTCCGGACGACCGTCGCCCAGCGCCTGGCCTACCTCCGCGAGCGCCTGCTGGCCGCCGAGGCGCTCGACTGGCGGGACGTCGGCGGCGAGACGGTCGACGAGCTAGTGGCGACCCTGCTGGCGGTGCTGGAGCTGGTCCGCCGCGGCGAGGCGCGAGTGCTCCAGCCGTCCCTCTTCGGCCCGATCCGCCTGTACCGCGCCGACTAGCCGGCGTTGTCAGCCTCGTAGGGCGTCCCCGCGGCGGGGCACCAGGCAAGACGTGACCCTGCGAGGGTACAGCCCCGAGCAGATCGAGTCCTTCATGGACGCAGACTGGCCACGTACTTGCTGGCCCGCGAGGCGGTCATCCCCGGCGCGCTCAGGGCAGGGCGATGGTCGGCAGGTAGGCCGGGGCGCGACGGCTTGCGGCACGCCGCTCGTACGCGAAGGCCAGCCGGAGTAGCGTCGGCTCGCTCCAGGCGCGGCCCATGAACGTGACGTTCACCGGGAGCCCGAACGGGGTGTAGCCGGCCGGCAGGCTCAGGAGCGGGTATCCGGCCAGCGCCGCCGGCGTCGCGCTGCTGCCGAGGCGGCGGTCGCCGTTGATCGGATCGATCACGAAGGCCGGCCCCGCCGTCGGGGCCACGAGCGCGTCGAGGTTCAGCGCGTCCGTGACCGCGTCGATGCCCTCAGCGCGCGATAGCCGACGGTTGGTCGCCAGCGCCGCACGGCAACCGTCCTCGGTCAGCGGCCCCTTCGCCTCGGCCTGCTCGAGCAGCTCCTGGCGAAAGTACGGCATCTCCTGCTCGGCGTGGGCCGCGTTGAACGCGATCACGTCGGCGAGCGTGGCGAGGTTCGGGTCGCGCCGCTCGGCCAGGTAGGCGTTCAGGTCGGCCTTGAACTCGTACAAGAGCACTTCGCGGACGGTCGGCGAGTCGGCCATCGCCTGCGCGGTCGGGATGTCGGCGGGGTCGACGATCGTAGCGCCGGCCGCGCGCATCAGCTCGATCGCGCGGTCCACGATGGCGTCGGCATGCTCACTGTAGCCGAAGTAGCAGGTGCGTGGGACGCCGATCCGCGCCCCGGCCAGCCCGTCCGGATCGAGGAACTGCAGGTAGTCGGCGTGCGCCCGACCGGCGCTCTCGCTCGTGGCGGGGTCGCGCGGGTCGGGGCCGACGATGGCGCCAAGCACGGCGGCGACGTCCGCGACGGTCCGCCCGAGCGGCCCGACCGTGTCCTGGGTGTGCGAGATCGGGATGACGCCGGCGCGGCTGGTGAGGCCGACGGTCGGCTTGAGCCCAACGACGCCGTTCGCCGCTGCCGGCGACACGATCGAACCGTTCGTCTCGGTCCCGATCGCGGCCGCACAGAGGCTCGCGGCGGCGGCGACGCCGGAGCCCGAGCTGGAGCCGCCCGGCGTCCGGTCGAGCGCATACGGGTTCCGGCACTGGCGCCCGCGGCCGCTCCAGCCGCTCGACGAGCGGGTCGAGCGGAAGTTGGCCCACTCGCTCATGTTCGTCTTGCCGAGGAGGATCGCGCCGGCCGCCCGCAGCTTCGCGGCGACGGTGGCATCGCGGTCCGGGCGCGACCCGGTCAGCGCCAGCGAGCCGGCCGTCGTCAGCATGTGGTCAGCGGTGTCGATGTTGTCTTTCAGGAGGATCGGGATGCCGTGGAGGGGGCCGCGGAGGCGCCCCTCGCCCCGCTCGCGGTCGCTGGCGTCGGCGAGGGCTAGCGCCTCGGGGTTGACCTCCAGGACCGAGTGTAGGCCGCGGTCGCCGCGGTCGAGCAGGTCGATGCGGGCGACGTACGCCTCGACGAGCTGGCGCGCAGTCCAGCGGCCGGCGGCCAGCCCGGCCCGGAGCGTCGCGATGTCGACCTCTTCGATCGGCGCGTCGGGGCGTTCGGTCGGCATGCCCCTCACCCTCCTCGACGATGGGCACGGCCCCCGCGTCCGATGGTGCGTCGGCACCGACTCGCCGGTGCAGTCACCGCGCGGGAGCCTCGCCGGCGGCCGTAAGCGGGCCGGTGGGTGGCACGGCGGGCTCGGCCGACGCACCCCCATCTGCCGTCGTATCGACGGCGGCGGACTGCGCCACCGTTAGTCCGGCCGGCTCGGCGCGGAGGCGGGCGATCAGGTCCGGGGAGCGCAGCCGCCGCTCGATGTGGCGCTCCGACAGCTCGCGCAGGGTGCGGCCGACCTCGCGGGCGATGACCTCCGGAACACGCAGCCGGAGGCTGCCGGGCGGCCCGCTGCGCTGGAGGTAGCGGAGCACCTTGAGCACGTCGGTCGCGATCGGCCGCGCCGACGGCTCGCCCGGGCCGCAGGCCGGGCAGAGGGCGCCGCCCAGGAACGGGCTGAAGTAGTTCTTGCCCGGCTGGATCTCGGCGCGGCAGGCGAGGCAGCGAGTGAGCGAAGGGCGGAACCCGACCGCATCGAGCAGCCTGATCTGGTAATGGTCCACGACCAGCCGCGGGTCCGGCGCATCCTCCAGCGCCGCGAACGTCTGGACCAGCAGGTCGAACACCTCCGGCTGCTGGGCCTCCTCCTCGGTCAGCGCGTCGACCAGCTCGGCGACGAGATAGGCGTGTGACGTGCGGGCCAGGTCGTCGCGCAGGCCGCGGAAGGCGTTGCGGGTCGTCGCCTCGGTGATGACGTCGAGGTTGGCGCCCTTGGCGAGCTGGACCTCGGCGTGGGTGAACAGCTCCAGATGGCCGGCCTTGCGGCTGGAGA
>JALYGH010000401.1 GCA_030777205.1 Chloroflexota bacterium | reverse complement strand
CTCCAAGGCGTACGCCACGGAGCTGGCGGCCAAGATCGACCCGAGCAAGGCGGCTCCGGAGGCGGTCGCCGGCGATCCGTGGCGCTACCAGCCGATCGGCGACCAGCCGGGCGGACGCGCGGCGAGGCCGACGGGCAGCGCGGCCGGTGGCGCCGACGGCTGCACGACCCACCTGACGGTCGTCGATAAGGACCGCAACGTCGTCTCGTTGACGTCGACACTCGGCGAGCTGTTCGGCTGCGGCGTCGTGCCGCCGGGGACCGGCATCGTCCTGAACAACGGCATGACCTGGTTCGACCCGGAGCCGGGCCGCGTCAACTCGATCGAGGCGGGCAAGCGCATCCTCTGGGCGCCGACGCCGACGGTCGTGCTGAAGGACGGGTGCCCGCTGCTCGGCGTGGGGGCGCCGGGTGGGCGGCGGATCATGACGGCGATCGTCCAGAGCCTGGTGAACGTGCTCGACTTGGGGCTGGGCATCCAGGACGCGGTGACGGCGCCGCGGGTCCACTGCGAGGGCCCGGTCACCCAGGCCGAGGGGCGGCTGGGCCGGGCCGCCCTGGAGGGGCTGGCCGCGCGGGGCCACCGCCTGCGAGCGGTCCACGAGGACAGCCAGTCGTTCAGCTTCGCCCGCCCGAACGGCATCCGAATCGACCCGGCGACGAACCGCCTGACTGGCGGGGTCAATCAGCATGTCCCGGCCTTGGCGATGGGCCACTGAGGCCTTCGAGCATGCGCTACCGCGGCGTAGTCTCGAGAGCGAGCCAGTATGCCCGCGGAAGTGCCGCCCGTCGAGACGAGCGATGACTCCTGTTCCGAGTGCGCGGCGGGAAGGTATCATTGGTGCTCGTGGGTTCCATACTCCTGGCTGACATCCGCGCAGGCCGTCTCCGACCAGCCTCGCACCCAATGACGGCCCCGGCGTGACCGACGACGCTTCCTCACAACGTCACGACGCCTACGCCACCCTCCGCAACCCGTACGTCCGCTCCTTCATCATCGGACGCACGGGCGCTACGATCGGCGCTCAGATCATCTCGGTCGCGGTCGGCTGGGAGCTGTACGAGCGGACGGGCGATGTCTGGGCGCTCGGACTGGTCGGCCTGTTCGAAGTCGCGCCGGTCATCTTCCTGATGCTGCCGGCCGGCAACGCCGCCGACCGCTACCCGCGCCGCAACCTGGCGATGCTTGCCTACAGTCTGCTGGCCATCGCGGCGCTCGGCCTCGCCTTCATCTCCTGGATCACGGCGCCGGTCGAGGTCGTCTACGGGTTCTTGGTCCTGATCGGCGCCGGCCGAGTGATCGCCTCGCCATCGGTCGGGACGATCCTGCCCCAGATTCTCGAACCGCGGCAGTTCGCCAATGCCCAGGCCTGGCTAATCTCCAGCTTCCAGTTCTCGTCGATCAGCGGGCCGGCGCTCGGCGGCTTCCTGATCGCCCTCTTCGGCGGCGCGACCGGCACGTACGTCGTGGCGGCGGTCGGCGAGCTGATCTTCGTCGCGATGCTGGCGACGCTGCCGGCGATCAAGCCGCCGCCGAGCACGACGAAGCGGACGCTGGGCGACGTCTTCGCCGGTTTCTCCTTCATCAAGCGCAACCCGGTCTTCCTGGGCGCGATCACGCTCGACCTCTTCGGCGTCCTGCTCGGCGGCGCCGTCGCCCTGCTGCCCGTCTACGCCAAGGACATCTTGCAGGTCGGGCCGGAGGGACTCGGGCTGCTGCGGGCGGCGCCGGCCGTCGGCGCCCTGTTGACGGCGTTGACGATCACCCGCCTGCGCCCGTGGCAGCGGCCGGGCCGCGTCCTGCTGTTCGTCGTCACCGGCTTCGGCCTCGCCACCATCGGCTTCGGCCTCTCGCAACACCTCTGGCTCTCGATGGCCTGCCTCTTCCTCGTCGGCGCCTTCGACTCGGTCAGCATGGTGATCCGCGGGACGCTCCAGCAGATGATCACGCCGGACCACCTCCGTGGCCGGGTGGCGGCGGTGAACTCGATGTTCATCCAGTTCTCGAACGAGCTCGGCGCTTTCGAGAGCGGCGCGGTTGCGGCGCTCGTCGGCCCAATCTGGTCGGTCGTGGGTGGCGGGCTTGGCACGCTGGTTGTCGTGGCGGTGGTCGCGGTCGCCTGGCCGCAGCTCGCGCGGATCGGCCCGCTCCACACCCTGCGGCCCGCCGAAACCGGCGTGCCGCCAACGCCCCCGCG
>JALYGH010000400.1 GCA_030777205.1 Chloroflexota bacterium | reverse complement strand
CAATCTGGCTCGTCCTTCGCCACCGTCCAGCCGAGGAGCCGGCGATAGAAGTCGGCCAGCGTGCGCGCGTCGGGCGCGTCGAGCACGATACCCGACAGGGTCATGCGTGGTCCGCGATTCACGTCGTCCACCGTGCCGAATCTTCGTACCGTGGCGGCTCGCGGCGACCTGCCCGGGCCGCCGCCTCCAAGGGTGGCCTACGGGGCGCCGTTCTCGGCCTCGCGCTCGGCGGCAATCGCGAGCTGGTCGAGCAACGGGTCGATCTGGCCGGTCATGAACTCGGGCAGGTTGTGAAGCGTCACGCCGATCCGGTGATCGGTGACCCGGTTCTGGGGGAAGTTGTAGGTCCGGACTTTCTCGGAGCGCTCGCCGGTCCCGATCTGCGAGCGTCGGAGCTGGTCCGACTCGGCGTGCGCGCGTGCCCGCTCCTGCTCGAACAGGCGGGCACGCAGGACGGCCATCGCTCGGGCCTTGTTCTTGAGCTGCGAGCGCTCGTCCTGGCAGGTCACCACCAGCCCGGACGGCCTGTGGGTGATCCGCACCGCCGAGTCGGTCGTATTGACCCCCTGGCCACCGTGGCCGCCGGCGCGGTAGACGTCGATCTGGAGGTCGTCGGGGTTGATGCTGACCTCGACCTCGTCGGCCTCCGGCATCACCGCGACCGTCGCGGTTGAGGTGTGGATACGGCCGCCGGCCTCGGTGGCCGGGACACGCTGAACGCGGTGGACGCCGCTCTCCCACTTGAGGCGGGAGAAGGCGCCCTTGCCCTTCACCTCGAACGTGACTTCCTTGATCCCGCCGAGGTCGGTCTCGTTCGTGTTCAGAACCTCGGTCTTCCAGCGTCGCCCCTCGGCGTAGCGCATGTACATCCGCATCAGCTCGGCGGCGAACAGGCTCGCCTCCTCGCCGCCGGTGCCGGCCCGGATCTCCATGATGACGTCGCGCTCGTCGTTCGGGTCGCGCGGGCGGAGCAGCTCCTTCAGGTGGGCCAGGATGCCGGCCTGCTCGCCCTGGAGGCGGGACTCCTCTTCCCGGACGAAGGCGCGCATCTCCTCGTCGAGGCCGTCGTCGAGCATCGTACGGGCGTCCTCGAGCTCCTTCTGGAGCGCGAGGTACCGCTCGTACGTGCTGACCGCTTCCTGGAGCTCGGCCTGCTCGCGGCCGTAGCGCTGGAGCGCGTCGCGGTCCGAAACGGTCGCCGGGTCGGAGAGCGCCTGGTTGATCTCGTCGTAGCGACGCTTCATCTCATCGAGGCGCTGGAGGAGCGGCCGGGCAGTCGCGGTCATGGGGCCACCGCCTCCGCCGCCGGCGTATCGGCCAGGTAGTCGACGAGCCGATCGAAGCCGATCCGCCCCTGCTCGGCGTTCTGCAGGTCTTTCACGGTCGCTTGCCCCTCGCGGAGCTCCTCCTCGCCGATGATGACGGCCAGCCGCGCACCGCTGGCGTCCGCCTGGCGCAGCCGCGCCTTCATGCTGCGGTCGCCCATCCCGACCTGGGTCGCCACGTCGCGGGCGCGGAGCTGGTCGGCCAGCGCGATCGCCCGCCGCTTCGCCTCGTCCCCGACGACGTCGCGGCCGACCGGCGCGATGAAAACGCGCGGCGCCTCGGCCTCCGGCAGGGGCGCGCACTGCTGGCGCAGGTTCATGATGATGCGGTCCATCCCGGCCGCGAACCCGACGCCCGGGGTGTGCTTGCCGCCGAGCAGCTCGGCCAGGCCGTCGTAGCGCCCGCCGCCGCCGATCGTCGCCTGGGCCCCGATCTTCGGCGGCACGACCTCGAAGACGGTGCGGGTGTAGTAGTCGAGGCCGCGCACGAGGCGCGGGGCGAGCTCGAAGGGGATCTCCATCGCGTCCAGGTACGACTTCAGTCGCTCGAAATGTTGCCGGCAGGCGTCGCAGAGGTAGTCAGTGATGTTCGGCGCGCCGGCGACGATCGGCTGGCAGCCGGCCTGCTTGCAGTCGAGCAGGCGGAGCGGGTTCGTCTCCAGCCGCCGCCGATCGTCGGCGCAGATCCGGTCCCGATGCGGCTCGTAGTAGGCCCGCAGCGCGCGGATGTACTCCGGGCGGCAGATCGGGTCGCCGATGCTGTTGAGCAGGACGGTGAGGTCGCGCAGCCCGAGCCCTTCGAGGAACCGCCAGAGGACGGCGATCACCTCGACGTCGGCCAGCGGGTCCTCCTCGCCGATCGCCTCGACGTTGAACTGGCGAAACTCGCGGTAGCGGCCGGCCTGGGGCCGATCGTACCGGAACACCGTGAGGAGGGAGTACAGCTTGACCGGCTGGGGACGGCTGGCCATCCCGTGCTGGAGGTAGGCGCGGACCACCGACGCCGTGCCCTCGGGACGGAGGGCGAGGTCGCTGCCGCCCTTGTCCTGGAAGCGATAGATCTCCTTGTCGACGATGTCAGTCCCCGCGCCGACGCCGCGCAGGAAGAGGCTCGCGTCCTCGAACGTGGGCGTCCGGATCTCGCCATAGGCGAAGCGGCGCGCCGTCTCGGCGGCCTGCCGCTCGACGTATCGCCAGACGACGGCATCCTCGGGCACAATGTCTTGCGTGCCGCGGGGCGATTGGTACACGCGATCCTCCGATCCCGTCCGGTACAGGCCGTGCAAGTGCCTGAGCCGAACGCGACAGTATACCACGCCTCCGAGTGGCCCCCGCGTCCGGGACGGCCCGTCCTTCCTGGTGGAGATCCCATGATCGCCGTGCCGGTGCGGGTCCATCCGGGCGCTTCGCGCGCGGCCGTGACAGTGCTCGACGATGGCTCGCTCGACGTGCGGGTACGGCCTCGGGCGATCGACGGCCAGGCGAACGAAGGAGTGATCGAGGTGCTCGCCGAGCGGTTGGGGCTCCGCAAGCGCGACGTGCGGATCGTGACCGGCGGCCGCTCGCGCCGAAAGCTGGTCGAGGTGGCGCTGCCGTCGCGCGACGAGCTGCGCCGCCGGCTCGCGGAGGCCGACTGATGGGCGAGCCGCGCTGGGTGGCCGTCGGGCGGCTGACGCGGATCCGCGAGTTCACCCGTCGCGACGTCGACCGCTGGCTGGAGTGGGGCCCGCACCCCGATCCGCTCTACTCATCGTACAACCCGACGCCGATGGACGGCTCGCTGCGCGACGCCTGGTACGACGACCTCGTCCACCGCCAGGGGCAGTGGCCGTTCGCGATCGAGGACCGCGAGCGGCAGCTGATCGGCCGGCTGTTCCTGCGCCACATCCGTCGGCGCGAGGGGACGTCGGTGCTGGGGATTGACCTGGCCGCGAGCGCCCTCGGGCGCGGCTACGGGACCGACGCGCTGCGGGCCTTCCTCGACTACTACTTCGGCCCGATGGGCTTCCAGAAGATGTACCTGAGCGTCGCCGCCCACAATCCGCGCGCCTATCGCCTGTACGAGAACTGCGGCTTCCGCCGGTTCAACGCGCACTGGCAGACGTTCAAGACCGACGCCGACGTCCTCCGTGATCCGCGCTACCGCGACGTAAGCGAGCTGTTCCGTCCCGTCCGCGAGGGCGTCGAAGGGCTGATGTACGACATGGTGCTGACGCGAGCCGCCTGGCTCGCGGCGCGCCGGAGCGGGCGCGAGGCGATCGCCCAAGGCCGCTCGTTCCGCGCCGAGCGCGGGCGCGTCGGATAGCCGAACGGCGCCCCGCGACGCCGAGCCGGTGCGCCACCTCGAATCGCATGGCACCCGCTTACCACGGTGCTATACTAGTGCCGCCTAAAGCCCGCCCGGATATCGGGGCATGATCGAAGCACGGCGCATCCTGGTCCCCATCAAGGGGTACCCCACCGACGATGAAGTCATCCAGCTTGCGCTGCAGCTTGCGCGTGGCAACAAGGCGCAGGTCTTCGCCATCCACGTGATCGAAGTGAAGCGTACGTTGCCACTCGACGCCGAGCTTCAGGAGGAGGCGGAGCGGGGCGAGGACGTCCTGAACCGTGCCGAGCAGGTCGCCGAGCAGGCCGGCCTTTCGGTCCACACCGATCTGCTGCAGGCCCGCGACGTCGGCCCGGCGATCGTCGACGAGGCGCTCGAGCGCGGCATCGACCTGATCGTGCTCGGCATCACCTACAAGAAGCGCTTCGGTGAGTTCGACCTCGGCAAGACGGTCCCGTACGTGCTGAAGAACGCGCCGTGCAGGGTCTGGCTGTGTCGGCAGGCGATCTAGCGGGCGGCGGTGCCGGGTGGCCGAAGGCGCCGGCGGGCCGCGCGCGCGGAGACTGAGTCGGGGACAGCCATGTACGTCATCATCATGGGGTGCGGCCGGGTCGGCGCTCGACTGGCGAACATGCTGGTCGACGACGGGCACGAGGTGCTCGTCCTGGACACGAACGCCTCGGCGTTCGACCGCCTCGGCTCCGACTTCCGCGGCCAGACGATGGTCGGGAACGGCATCGACCTCGCCGTGCTGGTCAAGGCGGGGATCGAGCGGGCGGACGCGTTCGCGGCGGTCACCCAGGGCGACAACCGCAACATCATGGCCTCGCAGATCGCCAAGCACATGTACAACGTGCGGCACGTCGTGACGCGCATCTACGACCCGATCCGCCAGGACACGTTCCAGGCGCTCGGACTCGACACGATCAGCCCGACGGTCATCGGCGCCAAAGTCTTCTACTCGATGCTGACGGGCAAAGAGGGTCGGGAGAGCGTGTAGCCGTGTACGTGATTGTCGCCGGTGGTGGGAAGGTCGGCTTTTACCTGGCGCGCGAGCTCGTCGCCCAGGGTCACGAGGTCCTCGTCATCGAGAAGAGCGCGACGCGCGTCGACGCGATCGCGAACGAGCTGGGCAATGTCGTCCTGAAGGGCAACGCCGACGAGGCGTCGGTCCTGGCCGAGGCGGGCGGGAATCGGGCCGACGTCGTGTGCGCCGTGACCGGCGACGACGAAGACAACCTCGTGATCTGCCAGGTCGCCAAGCGCCGGTTCAACGTCCCGCGCACGGTCGCGCGGATCAACAACCCGGCCAACGAGTCGATCTTTCGCCTGCTCGGGATCGACGCGACGGTCAGCAGCACCGAGGTCATCCTGTCGGTGATCGAGCAGGAGATCCCCTCGCAGGCGCTCGTGCCGCTCCTGCGCCTGCGCCACGCCGATCTGGAAGTGGTCGATGCGCGCCTGCCGGCGGATTCGCCCCTCGACGGCATCGCCCTGCGCGATCTGCCCCTGCCGCCCGAGTCGCTCATCGCGATCGTCATCCGCAACGGCGAGCCGATATTCCCGGGCGGCGGGACGACGTTGCGGGCTGGCGACGAATTGATCGCCCTCACGCGGTCCGCGCACGAAGAAGAGCTGCGCGACACGTTCTTCGCGCGCCGCTGAGGGGCGAGCGGCAGCCGCCCCCGCGCGATCGATCATGCCGTGTCGACCGTCGACGCGGCGTCCGCTTCCTTGCTCGGCTCCCTGATGGCGAAGATCAAGACGTTCGCGGCCAGCACCGTCGCGGCGATGAAGTAGAAGGTCGCCGGCAGTCCGAAGGTGTCGGCGATGGCCCCGCCGATCACCGGCGCGAGCCCGCCGAGCAGCGACTGGCTGGCGAACAGGATGCCGATGCTCGTCCCGCCCAGGTGCGGCGGCGCGACGTCGAGCGCCCAGGCGTTGAGGACCGGCTGCGTCGAGTACAGGAAGAAGCCGATCAGCGCCAGGACCAGCACGAACAGCCACTCGACGTTCAGCGCCATCAGCAGCATCAGCAGCACGCTCGTGCTGATCATCCCAGCCGCGATCAGCGGCCGACGCCCGAGCCGATCCGAGAGGCTGCCCGAGATCGGCCCCGAGACGATGCCGGCCGCCTGGACGACCGCCATGTAGGTCCCGACCAGCGCCGCGCTCAGCCCGGCGACGCTGGCCAGGTAGATCGGGAGGAAGGTCGCCAGGCCGGTCTGGGTCATGGCTCGGGCGCCGCCGAGGAGCGCGATGCGGACCATGCTCCCGTTGCGCGCGAGGGACGCGAACCCGCGCCCGTAGGCCCGGACGTCGATGTGCCCGCCGCCGGCCGGCCGGGCGAGCTTGACGCGTCGCATCAGCAGCCAGTAGATCAGGCCCATGACCAGCCCGGGGACCGCGTTCAGGACCGTGACCTCGCGCCAGGTCAGCCAGGTGAGCACGATGCCCACGACGAACGGCGAGAGCGTGTCGCCGATGCTCGCGCCGAGCGAGTGCATCGCCGTGGCGAAGCCACGCCGCGACGGGTACAGCTCGGAGAGGCTCGAGAGCGCGGCCGGGTGGTAGAGCAGGTTGCCGACGCCGACGATCGACATGAAGATCGCGATGAGGACGAAGTTCGTCGTCAGGCCGAGGAACAGGTACGGGATCCCGGCCCAGGCGATCGCGACCGCCATGATCAGCTTACGGCGGCCGATCATGTCGACGATCATGCCGCCGGGCAGGTTGACGAGCGTGCTCGTGATGCTGCGCAGCCCGATCAAGAACCCGACCTCGGTCAGGCTCAGGCCGAGGTCGGCGGCGAAGAACGGGAGCATCACCAGGAACGCGCCCGGGTACCAGTGGGTCATCGCGTGGCCGACGCAGATGCCCAGCATCGGGCCATCGCCGCGCCCGAGCCGCGGCAACGCGATCATCCTCGGACCGCCATCGAGTCGCCTCCTCGCACCGTCCCGTCGTCGGGGCGTTGCGTCGGCATGGTACGCAGGCCGGCCTCCGGAGACAAGCGGCCGGACCAGTGGCGCGACTCCGGAAGTGCAACGCGGCTACCCCGGAGCGCGGCGAAGGGGCTCTGGAGCAGCC
>JALYGH010000399.1 GCA_030777205.1 Chloroflexota bacterium | reverse complement strand
ATCCTCGATCGTCCGGCGCCCGGCGCCGTCGTCCCGGCGGACGGCCGCGTGGCGCGCGTAGTCCAGCGAGCGGAGCAGGCCGGCCACATCGCGCAGCGGAGTGTGGAGGGCGCGGCGCTCGGCCAGGGGGCGCAGCGGCTCGCCCTCGAAGTCGAGGACGACCCAGCCGCCATCGGTCTCCAGCACCTGCCCGAGGTGGTAGTCGCCGTGGTGACGGGACTTGATGACCGTGCCGCTGACGAGGATCTCGAGGCCCTCGATCGCGGCACGCAGCCGTGCCTCGTCCGCGAGGACGATCCGGGCGAGCTCCTCCATGCGGGCGGAGCGCTGCCCGGTCCCCTGAAGCGCGCTGCGCAGCCGAGTCACCCCGCGCTCCAGGCTCGCGAGCGCGCCGGCCCGCCAGCGCTCGACATCGGCGGGCCGGATCGGCTCGGGCGAGAAGTCCCGGACGCCGTCGCCGCTGGCGAGCGCCAGGTGCAGGCCGGCGGTCACGCGCCCGAGCTGCGCGATCCTATCCAGCGAGGGCCCCGCCTGCCTCGCCACCGACTCCTCGTCCACGACCTCCGGGGGTGACGCGAGCAGCTCGCCGAGCACGCGCAGCGCCCAGCTCCAACCATCGCCGCGGCTCCGCACGAACGCCTGGAGGATCGCCGTCGACATCGCGGCGCCGGTCGGCGGGAAGTACTCGCCCCAGCCGCCCAGCCGCGGCACCGACGCGAAGCTCGTGTGCTCGGCGAGGAAGCGGAGGATCTCCAGGTCCGGGTTCTGGCCGGGTTGGAGCCGACGGAACGCCTTGAGGATCAGGGCGTCGTCGTAGACGATCGAGGTGTTGCTCTGCTCCGCCCCAATGAGGCGCACCTGTGCCCGGGTAGCCGCCACGCTGTCCGCCGGGCCGTCCGGCAGCGGTGCGAACACGAACCGACCGCCGCGCGCGCTCGAGACCTCCCGACCGTCCTTGATCGCGGCGAGCAGGGCGCGGCCAAACGCGGGTACGGTCAGCCCGTCGTACGCGGCCGTCTCGTCGTACGCGACGACCAGGACCGCGTCGATCGCTGCGCCTGCGGGGGAGGGGGCGCCGCCCGGCCGCAGTACGAGCGGGATGGAGTAGAGCTGGGGGGGCGTGGCGGAAGCGAATTCCACCTCGGCCACGGCCAGGACGGCGCCGGCCGACTTGTCCAGGATGGCGTGGTCGAGCAGCGTCACGCGGCCGATCGGCTCGCCCTTGCCCGCGAACCAGCGGCGGGACTCCAGGAACGCCGGCAAGGCCGCCTGGATGCGGTCGAGTCGCGCGCCGAGGTCGGTCAGTGCCGACGGGCCGCGCACGGTCATGAGGCGGCCGCCGACTCGAGCCGGAACCACATGAAACCGTGCGGGCCGAAGCTGAGCATGTACGGGAGCTCGCCGATTTTCGGGAACCGCGTCTCGCCGAACAGCTCGATCGGCACGCAGCCGGCAAACTCGCGCAGGTCCAGCTCGACCGGCTGGGCGAAGCGGGAGAGGTTGTTGACGATCAGCAGCTTCTCGTTCTCGTACTCTCGGATGTAGGCGAGGATCTTCTGATTGGTGGGGTGCAGGAACCGCAGCGTGCCGCGCCCGAACGCCTTGTAGCGCTTGCGGATGTGGATGATCCGACGCATCCAGTTCAGCAGAGAAGTCGGCGTGCGGAGCTGGGCCTCGACGTTGATCGACTGGTACCCGTAGACCGGGTCGACGATCACCGGACTGTAGAGGCGGGCGGCATCGGCGCACGAGAAGCCGGCGTTGCGGTCGCCGTTCCACTGCATCGGCGTCCGCACGCCGTTGCGGTCGCCGAGGAAGACGTTGTCGCCCATCCCGATCTCGTCGCCGTAGTAGATGATCGGCGTGCCCGGCATCGAGAGTAGCAGGCCGTTCAGCAGCTCAATCTGGCGCCGACCGTTCTCCATCAGCGGGGCGAGGCGCCGCCGGATGCCGATGTTGATCCGCATCTTCGGGTCGCGGGCGTACTCGCGGTACATGTAGTCCCGCTCGTCGTCGGTGACCATCTCGAGCGTCAGCTCGTCGTGGTTGCGCAGGAAGATCGCCCACTGGCTTCGCGGCGGCAGGTCCGGCGTCTGGGCCATGATCTCGGTGATCGGGCGGCGCTCCTCGCGGCGGATCGCCATGAAGATGCGCGGCATGAGCGGGAAGTGGAACGCCATGTGGCACTCGTCGTCGTCCCCGAAGTACGGTCGGACGTCGAGCGGCCACTGGTTCGCCTCGGCGAGCACGATGCGGTCGCGGTATTGCGCGTCGATCGCCGCGCGGACCTCTTTCAGGTAGGCGTGCGTCTCCGGCAAGTTCTCACAGTTGGTGCCCTCGCGCTCGAACAGGTACGGCACCGCGTCCAGACGCACCCCGTCGACCCCACGGTCGAGCCAGAAGCGCAGGGCGTCGAGCATCGCGCGGCGGACCTCCGGGTTGTCGAAGTTGAGGTCCGGCTGCTGGCTGAAGAAGCGGTGCCAGAAGTACTGGCCCGCTTCGTGGTCCCAGGTCCAGTTCGATCGCTCGGTATCGGTGAAGATGATCCGGGCGTCCGCGTACTTGTTGTCGGTGTCGGACCAGACGTAGTAATCGCGGTACGGCGAGTCCCGCGAGGAGCGGGCTGACTGGAACCAGGGGTGCTGGTCTGAGGTGTGGTTCATCACCATCTCGGTGATGACGCGCAGCCCCCGCCGATGGGCCTCGACGACGAACGTCTCGAAGTCGACGAGCGACCCGAGCGAGGTGTGGACGTCGTGGTAATCCGAGATGTCGTAGCCGTCGTCCTTGAGCGGCGAGGGGAAGAACGGCAGGAGCCAGATGCAGGTGACCCCGAGATCCTTGAGGTAGTCGAGCTTCTCGATCAGGCCGCGAAAGTCGCCGATGCCGTCGCCGTCGCTGTCGTAGAACGCGCGGACGTGCAGCTCGTAGATGATCGCGTCCTTGTACCAGAGGTCATCCGGCTCGAGTCGCCCCGCCGGATCGACCATCGCCGACGTTCCCGTCATCTCGTCGATCACCAGTCCCTCCTCGCCTCCCCCGCGTGCTCCCCAGCGTCAAGCGAGAGCGTTGTCGTCGCTCTGAATTGTCATCCTGAGCGCAGCGAAGGATCTACGGGCCTCCTTACTCCGTAGATCCTTCGCTGCGCTCAGATGACACGGTAGTTGTCGGTGATCCTGACTTAACCGGCCTGCCGTGCCGCTACACGCGCCGGTCAACTCGCAAGATATGCGCCGGCCAGGAGTGGGGATCGAGCCGCACCCAGTTGTGCCGGCCGAACCACGTCCAGCGCTCGCCACTGAGCAGATCGACCACGTCGTACTGCTCGTCGTCGCGGATGCCCAGCTCGCCCGGCGGCAGGTAGACCCCGCCCCAGTGGGTCGCGAATGGGTCGAGGTTCAGCGCGACGAGGATGATGTTCGATCGGTCCGGCGTCGCCTTGCCGTAGAACAGGATGTTCGGGTCCTCGGAGCCGTAGAAGCGCAGGTTCTCGTAGAGCTGGAGGGCCGGGTTCTCGCGCCGGGCGCGGTTGACCCGGGCGACGATGTCCACGATGTTGCCCGGCCGGTCCCAGTCCCAGACCTTGTGCTGGTACATCTCCGAGTCGAGGTAGTACTCGCTGCCCTCGGCGCGCGGCGTGTTCTCGAGCAGCTCGAAGCCGTTGTAGACCCCGTACACCGACGAGGTCGTCGCGGCCAGGACGAGGCGCATGATGAACGCCGGCCGCCCGCCCTTCTGGAGGACCTCCGGGAGGATGTCCGGCGTGTTCACGAACAGGTTGCCGCGCATGTACTCGGAAACCGGCGGGCTGGTGAGCTCGGTCAGGTACTCCTCGATCTCGGCCTTCTCGTTGCGCCAGGTGAAGTAGGTGTAGGACTGGGTGAAGCCGGCCTTGGCGAGCGTCTTCATCACCTTCGGGCGGGTGAACGCCTCGGACAGGAAGATCGCATCCGGGTACTCGCGCTGCACCTCGCGGATCAGCCAGATCCAGAAGTCGAGTGGCTTGGTGTGCGGGTTGTCGACCCGGAAGATCCGCACGCCGCGCGCGCACCAGAACGTGACGACGTCCTTGAGCGCGCTCCAGAGCCCCGGCCAGTCCTCGCAGTGGAAGTTGAGCGGGTAGATGTCCTCGTACTTCTTCGGCGGGTTCTCGGCGAACTTGATCGTGCCGTCCGCTCGCCGATAGAACCACTCCGGATGTTCCTTGACCCAGGGGTGGTCCGGTGAGGCCTGGATCGCGAAGTCGAGCGCCAGCTCCATGCCGTGCCGGCGGGCGACCTGCTGAAAGTGATCGAAGTCCTCGAGCGTCCCGAGCTCCGGGGCGATCGCCGTGTGGCCGCCGGCCTCGCTGCCGATCGCGTAGGGTGAGCCCGGGTCGTTCGGTCCGGCGACGAGCGAGTTGTTCGGGCCCTTGCGGTTGGTGTGGCCGATCGGGTGGATCGGCGTCATGTAGAGGACGTCGAAGCCCATCGCGGCGATGGCCGGGATGCGCGCCTCGGCCTCGCGGAACGTCGCGCTACGGGTCGGGTCGGTGCCCTGCGAGCGCGGGAAGATCTCGTACCAGGCGGCGTAGCGCGCCCTGATCCGATCGACGATCACCTCGAGATCCCGATCGTAGCGGGTGGTCAGGGCCGGATCGGGGTACGCGGCGGCCAGCTTGATCGTCTCAGCGGCGAGGGCAACCGCGACCGCGTCGGTCGGATCGTCGACCCCCTCCACCTCGGTGGCGAGGCCACGGAGCCGCTCGGCCTCGCGGCGCGGGGCACGCTCGGCTGCCCGGCGCAGCAAGCGGGCCCCTTCGAGCAGGTCGCTTGCGACATCCTGGCCGGCCGTCACCTTCTTCTCGGTGTCGGCGGCCCAGGAGCGGTACAGGTCCGGCCAGGCCTCGATGCTGTACGCGTAGCGCCCGATGCGCTCGAGCGGGAACTCGCCGCGCCAGCGGTCGTTGTCGGCGAACGCCATCGGCGCCGACTGCCAGGCCGTCTCGTCCGGCGCCCGATACACGACCCGAGCCGCCAGCTTGTCGTGGCCCTCCTTGAAGATGTCCGCCTCGACGACGAAGACGTCACCTTCCTCGCGCTTGACGGCGTAGCGGCCGCCGTCGAGCTCCGGGCTGACGTCCTGAATGACGACGGTGCGGAAGCGTTCGGGCAGGTTGGCCGCGAGGGGCGCGGCCCGGCGGGCGGCGGTCCGGGCGCGCGGGGCGGCCTCGACCGTGGGC
>JALYGH010000398.1 GCA_030777205.1 Chloroflexota bacterium | reverse complement strand
GCCCTCCACGCGTGGTCGAGCCGGGCCGGCGGCTACGGTAATTCGCCGGACTGCCGCGCCTCCGCCAGCCGACGCATGGCCGGACGGTCGATGCCGTTCACGTCGACAACCGCCCACCACAGCTCCTCGCGCGTGGGGGCCCAGCGCGGGTCCGGCAAGGTCCAGAGGGCCATCACGCCAATCCAGGGCGCCCAGTTTCGGTGCGCCCACGTGTAGGCGTCGACGATGTACTGGGCGTGCTCCTCGGGCGTCACCGCGTGCCACGCGTAGGCCGGGTTGATCTGGTCGGTGGTCCAGCCGAACTCGAGGAGCCAAATCTGCTTGTCGGCGTCGCCATTGTCGACCATGATCTGGCGGAGGTCTTCGACGCGGCGGAACGTGAAGGAGCGGTGCCCGCCGTAGAGCGGGCTGGACGCGGCCTCCTCGGGGCTGACGCTCGGCGGCGCCTTGTAGCCCGGGCCGTGCGCGCCGAGCACGTCGAAGTAGGCCCTTGCGCCGGCGTCGTACATCCACTGCAGGTAGACGTCGTCCGGCCGGGCGGTGTCATCGCTCCAGCCGGTCGGCGAGAGGCCCCCGGTGATGATCACCATCGACGGGTCGACTCGCTTCGCGGCCTCGTAGGCCGTCTTGAGCAGACGCACGTAGTCGCCGGCCTGGGCCGCGTTGATCGGGGCGTTGCCCCACTCGCGCGCCAGGTTGGGCTCGTTCCAGACCTCGATCGCATGGAGCCGGCCAATCTCCGAGCCCGCGCCGTAGCGGGTGGCGAGCGCCGTGATGAAGGTGCCGAAGTCGGCGTAGTCGTCCGGCGGGCCGTTGTGTGCGCCGTCGGCACGCGCCCACATGGGCTGGAAGTCGACCCGCGCGATGATCTTGATCCCGGCCGCGTTCGAGGCCTTCACGATCCGGTCGGCCTCGTCCCACCGAAATTGGCCGCGGACCGGCTCGATCTCCCGCCACTGGAACAGCGTCTTCTGCCAGGTGAAGCCGGCGTCCGTCAGCTTGTTCAGGTCGCGGGCCGTCGTGGACGGATTGCCCCAGATGAAGACGTTCATCCCGTACTCCGGGCTGCCGGCCCGGTATGGCCTATTGGCTACCGGAGTTATTGCCACCGGCGATGCCTGCGGCGTCGCGGGGGCCGGCACCGTCGACTGTGGCGTGCCCTCAGCCGTCGCCGTCGGCTGTGCCGTCACCTGCTCCACCGGCTCCGCCTCTGCCGCGACTCTCGAGACCGGCATTAGGGCCGTCGCCACGAGCACCACGCCGACGACCAACCCCATGCTGGTCGCGATACGATTCCTCACCATCTCCTCCGTGGGTCCAGGGGCCGGCGGCGCTCCGCCCATCCGGTGGACAGCCGATGGTTCGTAACGTTCCGGTGTTCCGTCCGTTTCGACCGAGCGTCGATCAGGCGGCGACTATGCCATAATTCCCCTCGCGGCACCCACTTTCTGTTCGGTAGATCGCTGCGTTACCAGAGCGCGCCGACATCGGGCAATGTATGACGGCGGGCGGGCGGGCGACGGAGCAGGGCGGGGAGGGTGAGGCGCGCCCGGCTCAGACGTTGGTTGGCCAGCGGTGCGCCGCCAGGTCGCATCGCTCCGAACCGAGAAAACCGACGCCCTCCGCTTCGAGTAGCGCTCGCTGGATGGCCGGTGCGCCGAAGGCCCAGCCGCCGCTCAGCCGCCCGTCGGCGCCGACGACGCGATGGGCCGGGACGTCGTCCGGGCAGCGGTGGAGCGCCCAGCCGACCCGTCGCGCCGTGCGAGGCTGCCCGAGCAGGCGCGCGATCGTGCCGTATGTCGTGACCCGGCCGGCCGGTACGCGCCGCACGACCTCGAACACCTGCGCCTCGAACGTGGCCATGCCAGAGTGTAGCCGCCGCCAATCCGCTAGCTCGGCTGCGACGTATGTCCTATGGTAGTGCCGTCATGGGGCAGCGACGTTCGCGCCGACAGGTTCTCACGCTCGGGGTTGGCCTGGTTACCGGCCTGCCCCTGGCCGCGTGCGCCGTCGCCCAGCCGACGAGCCTGCCCGCGAGCACGCCGCCATCGAGCGCCGCGGGTCCGACGCCGCCCCAGAAGCCCGCCGGCCTCACGCCGGTCCTGGCGACGTCGGAACTGGTCGTCGGACCGAATCGATTCGCCTTCGGCCTGATCGGCGAGGACAATCGACCGGTCCTGGACGCCCGAGTCCAGCTCGACTTCTTCGAGCTGAGCGGCGACACCGGGACGAAGTGGGCCGAGGCCGAGGCGACCTTCCGCTGGGTCGAGGCCCGGGCGAAGGGCATTTACACCGCGCCGGTCCGGTTCGAGCGGGCCGGACGGTGGGGCGTCGAGGTCCGCGCCACCCACGGCGGCAAGACCGAGATCGCCCGCATCCCGTTCGAGGTCCGCCAGGTAGGGCAGGCGCCGATGCTCGGCTCGGCCGCGCCGCGCGTCAAGACGCTCACCCCGGCCGACGTGCGCGACCCGAGCGAGTTGTGCACGGCCGCCCCGCCCTGTGAGCTACACAGCGTGTCGCTCGACGCGGCGCTAGCGATCGGCCGTCCCACCGTTGTCCTCTTCGCGTCGCCCGGCTTCTGCACCAGTGCCGTCTGCGCGCCGCAACACGGCGTCTTCCTTGAAGCGCGACGCCGCAACCTGGACCGGGCGACGTACGTCCACGTCGAGATCTACAAGGACCCGCGCAACGGGGTCGTGGCCGATGCGGTCACGGCCTGGAACCTGCCGAGCGAGCCGTGGGTCTTCTTCGTCGACCGCGGCGGCACGGTCGTCGAGCGGTTCGAGGGAATCGCGACGGTAGAGGAGCTGGAGGGGGCGCTCGCGACGCTCGGCTGACCCGGCGCCCCGCGAAGTCGGCGACGTCAGGCAGCCCGGACCGCCAGCGGACAAAGCGTCAGCGGCGAGACCCGCTCACAACTCGGACGGTGGCCAGAGGGTGGACACCGCGCAAGCGAAGCCCGGGAGGAGGGGCGAGGCGAGCGTGTCCCCGCTCGTCAGCGTGGCGACGAGCCGCAGCGTGCCGTCTTCGCGCCTGAATAGCTCCACCGTGCGGGTGCGCCAGTCGAGAATCCAGTACTCGTCCACACCCTGCCGCGAGTACAGCCGCAGCTTCGCCTCGCGGTCGCGCCGCTCGTTGGCCGCGCCCGGCGAGAGCACCTCGACCACCAGCTCCGGCGCACCCCGGAGATGGCCGGCCGCGTCCCGGAGCACCGCGAGCCGCTCGCGACTGATCCAGACGACGTCCGGTGCCACGTCATTGTCCTCGCTGAAGATCACGCCGGGCGCCACGAGCGTGAGGCCGAGCCCGGTCTGATTGCTCCAGGTCTGGAGTGCAACGATAGCTTGGCTGCAAGCATACTGGTGCTCCCAGCGCGGCTGCTTCGACACGTGCAGCTCTCCGTCGATGATCTCGTAGCGGGTCCCCTCGACATCCGGCAGCCGCTCGAGGTCCGCGGAGGTGAACCGACGCGTCGTGCTCATCGAGGCCCCTGTCCAGACGGATGGTATTCTGCGTCAGTATACGCGCCGCCTCCATGGCACCGTGCTCGCCGATGCTGCCACCGGAGTGCAAGAGCAGTCGGGGCACCCGGCAGCTATCGTTCACGAGGAGATCGCGCACCAGATCGACGTACCGGACCCATGAGCGCGAGAGCCAGGCTCCCCTGGGCACCGATCTCATTGCCCAATCCGACGTGGCGACGTTAGCGGCACCGGCATCCACTCCACCATACGTGGTCTCGGCGTGCGCCCTCGGTTGAGCCCGCTCAGTCGTCGATCCGCAGGGCGACCAGCTTGCCCTGCTCCGAGCGGTAGGTGACCGTCACCGGCTCGGCGTTCACCATGTGCTCGCGGGCGTGGCCGGGCGTGATGCCAGTATCCCCATCGACGGTGAACCGCAGGACGCGGCCGTCCTCGGCGCGCAGCTCCACCTCGCGCAGCATCGTCAGTGACGCGGCTTGGACGTCCGTCAACAGCCCGCGCACCGCGCCCGTCGTCGGCTCGCCGGCGCAACCGCTCAGGCTCAGGCCGATCAAGATCAGGGCCACGGCGAGGACGACGTCGACAGACTGCCGCACCGTTCCCACGACGGGAGCGACTATCCCCGCAGCTCCTTGATGCGCTGCGTCAGCGCCGGTACGACCTGCTTGTAGTCGCCGACGACGCCGAAGCGGGCGTGCTTGAAAATGTTCGCGTCCGGATCCTTGTTGATCGCCACGATGTTCCGCGCGCCGGAGCAGCCGGCGATGTGCTGGACCGCTCCGGAGACACCGACCGTGACGTACAGGTCCGGCGTGATCGTCGTACCGGTCAGGCCGACCTGGTGCGACGGCGGCACCCAGCCGGCGTCGGTCACCGCGCGCGTCGCCCCGACGGCGGCGCCGAGCTCCCCGGCCAGCTCCTCGACATAACGCCAGTTGTCCGGCCCGCCCAGGCCCCGTCCGCCCGAGACGACGATCTTGGCGTCCTTGAGCCGCGGCCCGGCCGTTGCCGTTTCGGCGACCGTCTCGACGAGCATGACCCTGGGTTCGACGCCACCCGGCACGGCCACGGTCTGGATCTGTCCGGCCGATGCGCCGGCCGACGCCGGCTCGACGGCGCGCGGGCGGATCGTCGCGATGCGCGGGCTGGTCTCGACGCTGAACTCCGCGACCGCCGCGCCGCCGTAGACCGGCTTCGTCATCACGACCGTGCCGTCCTCGACGCGGACGGCCGTACAGTCGGTCACGATGGCCGTCTCCAATCGGAAGGCGAGGCGCACCGCCAGCTCACGCAGGGCCGGGGTGTGGCCGACGAGGATGACCTCCGGCTGCCGCTCGCGGGCGATCTGCTCAAGGACGGCCAGCGCCGCCTCCGGCTGCCCGTCGGCCAGCGACGGGTCGTCCGCGACGAGGACGACCTCCGGCCCGAGCGTCGCCAGCTCCTGGGCGGCCGGCTGGACGCCGTGACCAACCAGCGCGGCGCGCAAGGGACCACCGAGCGCCTCGGCGAGCGCTCGCCCGAGGCCGACCAGCTCGGCCGAGACCGGCGCGAGCGTCCCCCCCGTCGCTTCGCCCGCGACCAGCACGCCGTTCGAGGTTGGCATCGCCCGCTCCCTAAATCAGCTTCGCCTCGCGGAGCTTGTCCGCGAGGGCCACGCCCGCCTCAGTCGGAGAATCGGCCTGGATCAGCTCGACCTTGGCCTCGCGCTGCTCGACGTACAGGCGGCGGAGCGTCGATCGGCGACCGACGGACACGGGATCCAGGCCCAGGTCGGCCGCGGTCCAGACGGGGATCTGGGCCCGTCCGGCCGCCATGATGCCGCGCAACGGCGGATAGCGTGGCTCGCCGATCTCGCTCGAGACGGCGACCACGGCCGGCAGCGGCACGTCCAGCACCTGGTACCCGTCCTCGGTCATGCGGTGGACCCGGACGTCGCTCCCGGTCTGCTCGATGGCGATGACCGGGCTGACGGCCGGCACGCCGAGCAGCTCGGCAACGCCGAGCGGCACCTGGCCGGCGTCCGTATCGCTGGCCTGGCGGCCGCTGAGGATCAGGTCGTACTCGCCGATCTTCTGGATCGCCCGCGCCAGCGCCGTCGCCGTCGTGTAGCTATCGCCGTCGCGCAGGGCCGGGTCGTCCACCAGCACGGCCCCGTCGGCGCCCATCGCGATCGCCCGCTTCAGCGTGTCGCGCGCCTCGGTGCCTCCGAGGGTGAGCACAGTCACCTTGCCGCCGTGCTTCTCCTTGAGCCGGAGCGCCGCCTCGAGCGCGTTGGCGTCGTAGCCGTTCATCACCGGCGCCACGCCTGCCGGCGGAACGACCCGGTTGGCCGCCTCGTCCACCTTGAAGTGGCTCGGCGGTATGTCCGGATCGGGGACCTGCTTCACGGTCACGATGATCTGCATCAGCGTGCTCCACGGTGGGCGGCGGACGGCGTCCGGGCTGCCGCAATGACAGCCCCGGGGCGCGGGCAGCGATCATGGCCACCCGACGCCGCGCCGTGTCGACCGCAACGTCTCGGGCCTCGCCGGGCCGGCGCGCGCTCGACTCGAAGCAAGTGTAGCACAGGGCTCGGCCGCCTCCGCGGTCGCCATGGTACCATCATGCCGAATCTTCGATCCGACCGGAGCGAGCATGGCGACCCAGCAACCGACCGAGAGCCTGACCAGCGTCATCCGCTGGCGCGCCGTCCTGCTCGGTTTCGTTGTGTCGCTGGTCCTCAGCCTGGCGCTGGGCGCCTTGAGCGCGACGAGTGTCGAGGGCAACCTCGGGGCCCAGGCGGCGCTCCTGTTCGTGTCCCTGTTCGCCGGAGGCTTCGTGGCCGGGTGCAACGCCGGGCGCTTCGGCGTCATCCAGGGCGTCGCGGTCGCGATCATCTTCATCCTGATCGGCGCCTCGATGAAGGCGTGGGCCGAGATCGACCTGGCGACCAGGTTCGGGCCGCACGTCCTCGGCCCGATGGACATGGGCGGGCTGATCCTCGGCGACCTGGTCCACCTGACCGGGGCGTTCTGCGGCGGCTGGCTCGCCGACACGGTCATCGCCCGCCGTGCTCGGCAGGCCCAGACAGAGCTCGCCAGGAAATAAGCCTGCTGATCGAGCGGGCCACCTGGGTGGCGTAGCATGCGCAAGTGGACGAGGACGGTCGCTGGCACCGCGCGCGTCGACCGGACTTGACGCGCGCCTCGCGAGCAGTCGAGGTGCAATCGATCGGCTGCGCCTCGGGGTGGGGATTGGCTGGAACCACGTCGAGTACGCGGGGCTCGGGATGGACTTCAACAACCGCGCCCGCCGCTTCGAGGAGCAGATCGAGCTACTGCGGCGCCTCTGGCAGGAACCGGTCCTGACCTTCGAGGGACGCTACGAGCGCGTGGTCGGGGCCGGGATCAAGCCGCTGCCGGTCCAGCGGCCGATCCCGGTCTGGATCGGCGGCTCGGCCGCGCCGGCGCTCAAGCGCGCCGCCGAGATCGCCGACGGCTTCTTCCCGCAGCGCCCCTTGGAGGGAGACTGGCAGGCCAGCTTGGAGAGGATGCGCGGCTGGCGCGAGGCGGCTGGGCGCGACTGGGCAACGTTCGGCATCGAGCCGCGCATCAACGCCGGTACCGGCACCCCCGACGACTGGCGGCGAGCGGCCGACGAGTGGCGCCCGCTCGGCGCCACCCACCTCTCGGTGAACCCGATGAATGGCGGCCTGACCGGGCCCGACGCGCACATCCGGCGGATTCGCGAAGTGAAGGACGCGCTTGCCTGAGGATCGCGTCCCCCTGCGCGCGCCGTCAGCTTCATGTCGGCGGTCAGTCGCGTCGGGAGGGTGGCGCGGATACGCTCGATCGTGACGCGCCGACGATCGACTCCATCTCGGCCTGCACTGGCGTGGCACCGACTGGCCGACTCGGGTCGGGCGGGGGCAGAATCCAGGGGATGGGCAGGCGATGATCCGCGCGGAAGGCCTCGGGAAGCGCTTCGGCGAGCGCTGGGCGGTGCGCGACCTCACGATCGAGGTCGCCCGCGGCGAGGTGTTCGGCTTCCTCGGTCCGAACGGTGCCGGCAAAACGACGACCGTCCGCATGCTGGCCGGGATGATCGCCCCGAGCGAGGGACGGGCCTGGATCGACGACGTGGAGGTGGCACGGGCGCCGGATGCCCTACGCTCGCGGATCGGCCTCTTGACCGAAGCGCCCGGCCTCTACGAGCGGCAAACTGCCCGCCAAAACCTCGCGCTGCACGCGACGCTGCACGGCCTACCCCGCGCCCGCCGCGACGAACGGGTGCGGGCCTGCCTGGAGGTGGTCGGGCTGTGGGACCGCCGCGACGACCTGGTGGCCGGGTTCTCGAAGGGCATGAAGCAGAAGCTGGCGATCGCCCGGGCGGTGCTCCACGAGCCGGATGTCGTCTTCCTCGACGAGCCGACGAGCGGCCTCGATCCGGAGTCGGCCCGGGCGGTCCGCGACCTGATCCGCGACCTGCGCGGGGCCGGCCGGGCGGTCTTCCTCTGTACCCACAATCTCGACGAGGCCCGTCGGCTCTGCGACCGCGTCGCGATCTTCCGCCTGCGCGTCCTCCGCCTCGGGACCCCGGCCGAGCTGGAGCGGACGGTGTTGCGGCGGCGGCTGGGCGTGAGGCTGGCGGGTGACGTATCCGAGCATCTGTCGGCCGTTCGCGCGATGCCCTGGGTCCGCGCCGCCGAGCAGCAGGACGGCCAGCTCCTCGTTGATCTTCGCGATGCGGACGAGGACGCGCCGGCGCTCGTGCGCGGGCTCGTCGCGGCTGGTGTCGAGGTCCAGCGCGTCGCGGAGGTCGACGCCCTGCTCGAAGAGGCATACCTGGCGATCGTCGGCGAAGCGGCGAACGGTTCCGCCCCGGTCGCGGAAGTGGATATCCGGTGATTCGGCGCGTCCTGGCCATCCTCGCCAAGGAGCTTGACGAGCTGCGGCACAGCCGCTTGATCGTCTCCACGCTCGTCGTCCCGAGCCTCCTCTACGTCGGGGTGCCACTCTGGCTACTCCAGAGCGGGCTGCTGACGGGCCTGCTCGGCCCGGAGTCCTTGACGCCGCGCGAGCTGGCGGCGCTCCGCCAGAGTCTCCCGCAGCTCGCCGGCCTGCCCGTCGAGCGGGTCATCGAGGCGTTCCTGGTCAACCAGGTGCTCGTCCTGTTCATGCTGGCGCCCCTGTTCATCCCGCTGACGATCGCCAGCTACAGCATCATCGGCGAGAAGCAGCTCCGCAGCCTCGAGCCGCTGCTCGCGACGCCAATCCGGACCTGGGAGCTGCTCGTGGCCAAGGCGCTCGGGGCGGCCCTGCCGGGACTGCTCGTGACCTGGGGCAGCTACCTCGCCTTCGCGCTCGGCGCGCGTTACCTGGTCGGCGCCTGGCTCTTCGCCTTCATGACGGCCCCGACCTGGCTGCTCGCGTTCGGGCTGGTCGGGCCACTGTTCGCCCTGCTTGCGGTCGGCATCGCCGTCGTCGCCTCGTCGCGGACGAACGACCCGCGCGCGGCGCAGCAGCTCGGAGCGGTCGTGATCCTGCCCGTCTCGGGGCTGCTGTTTGCCCAGGTGTTCGGGGTGGTCCTGCTCGATGCTCGGCTGATGGGGCTGGTCGCGCTCGGGGCCCTGCTCGCCGACCTCGGCCTGCTCTGGCTCGCCGTCCGCCTCTTCAATCGCGAGACGATCCTCACCCGCTGGCGCTAGGAAGCGACCGCAGCGCGGCCTTCCTCCGTCCGTCTCTCGAATGAGGCGGACGGAGTCGCGGGGTCCGCGAGCGGCGACGCGCCGCAACAATGGGGGACCGCAAGCGAAAGGTGTGATTGTGGCCGCGGCGGGTCGGGCCTACAATGTCGGAAAGCCAGCGCACGGCCGCGCGACCGCGGCGTGCCCACACCGTCCTCCAGGAGGCCGCCATGCTCGCCGCTCCCGACCTCAGCGCGATCCGGCTGGACGTCGCGCTCCCGACGATGCACCGCGTCCGCCAGCGCTTTGACGCGCCGGTCGTCGACGACGTCGAGGGGGAGACGCGGCGCCAGGTGCGGCGCTTCGCCGGCTCGATCAAGCCCGGCGCCCGCATCGCGATCACGGCCGGCAGCCGTGGCATCGCCAACATCGCCCGGATCATCAAGGCGGCCGGCGACGAGGTGCGGGCGCTCGGCGGCGAGCCGTTCATCATGCCGGCGATGGGCAGCCACGGCAAGGCGACGGCCGAGGGCCAGATCGAGATGCTCGAAGAATTGGGCATCACCGAGGCGTCGACCGGGCTGAGGATCGTCTCCTCGATGGACGTGCGCGAGGTCGGGCGGATCGCCGAGGTCGACATGCCGTGCTACGTCGGCGTGACCGCGCTCGAGGCGGATGGCGTGATCCTCGTCAACCGCGTCAAGCCGCACACCGATTTCAACGGCCCGATAGAGAGCGGCCTGTCGAAGATCTGCACGATCGGCCTCGGCAAGCAGCTCGGCGCCCAGACGATCCACTCGTACGGGGTGCCGGGGCTGAAGACCTGGATGCCGAAGGCCGCCCGAGTGATCGTGGAGAAGGCCAACGTGCTGTTCGGCGTGGCCGTGGTAGAGAATGCGTACGACCAGACGGCGATCATCGAGGCCGTACCATCGCCCGGGATCGCCGGGGCCGACGAGGAGCGCCTCCAGCAGACGGCGAAGTCGCTGATGGCCTCGTTGCCGTTCGACGAGCTGGACGTGCTGGTCGTCGACGAGATGGGCAAGCAGGTCTCCGGGGCCGGGATGGACACCAACGTGATCGGGCGGATGCTGGTGCGCGGATCGGAGGAGTTCGAGCGGCCGCGGATCACGAACATCGCCGTCCTCGACCTGACCGACGGCTCGCACGGGAACGCGGCTGGCCTCGGCCTGGCCGACTTCACCACCCAGCGCTTGCTCAACAAGGTCGACTTCGCGGCCTACTACATCAACTGCATCACCGCCGGAATCGGCGGGGTCCAGCGCGGCCAGGTCCCGATGGTGCTGCCGACAGACCGCGACGCGGTGTCCGCCGCGATCCGCATGTGTGGCGAGCCGCGGGCGGAGCGGGTCGGCGTAATGCACATCAAGAACACCCTCCGGATCGGGGAGATCGAGATCTCGGCGTCGCTGCTTGAGCAGGCCCGCGCCCTGCCACACCTCGACGTGGATCCGGACGGCCGCCCGCTCACCTTTGACCAGGCCGGCCGCATCGTCGACCTCTGGGGAGTGCCGGCCCACGCGGGCCACTGACGCGGAGCGCTCTCACTCGCCCCTCTCCCATGCCCGACGATTTGCTCCTCCAGGCGCGGGCCGCCGCCGAGCGCGCCTACGCGCCTTACTCGAAGTTCCGAGTCGGGGCGGCGGCGGTGGCGGGTGGGCAGATATTCCTCGGGTGCAACGTCGAGAACGCGTCATATGGGCTGACGATGTGCGCCGAACGGGTGGCGATGTTCGCGGCGGCGGTGGCGGGGCACCGGCGGATCGAGCGCCTGGCCATATCGTGCCCGGATGCCGCGCCGGCCCTGGGCGACGACGGGCGGGTGCCGTGCGGGGCCTGCCGCCAGGTCATGGCCGAACTGCTGACGCCGGACGCCGAGATCCTCGTCGATGGCGTCGGGACCTTCGCGCTCGCCGAGCTGCTGCCGCGCGCGTTCCGCCTCGGCTAGCATCCGCCTGACATGGCACACGTCAACGTCGAGATCAAGGCGCGCTGCGCTGACCTCGCGCCCGCGCGGGCGATGCTGCTCGGGATGGGCGCGGCTCGTCGGGCCGGACCGCCAGGTCGACACGTACTTCCGGGTGCCGAACGGACGCCTGAAGCTCCGCCAGGGGCTGATCGAGAACAACCTGATCTTATATGCCCGCGAGGACCGGGCGGGGCCGAAGCAGTCGGGCGTGATCCTCTACGGCACGCGGCCCGGCTCGGACCTGAAGGCGCTGCTGACGGGCGCGCTCGGTACGGTGGTGACCGTCGAGAAGCGCCGCGAGATCTACTTCGTTGCCGTGGATGGCGTCGGGCTGGACGGGGTCGAGAACATCAAGGTCCACCTGGACACGGTCGAGGGGCTCGGCACGTTCGTCGAGATCGAGGCGATCGAACGTGACGGCTCGATCGGCCCGGAGCGGCTGCGGGCGCAGTGCGAGCGCCTGATGTCCCGACTCGGTATTCGCGACCGGGACCTCGTCGCCGATTCCTACAGCGACTTGCTGCTGGTCAAGGTGCAGGCGGCCCACGGGTAGCTCGCGAGTCGCGCCCTGGCGGCGGGGGACCTCCGGGAACGATGCCACCGGGGTTCTGTGCGACGGACGACTGGCCGGGCTCGGTAAGGCCCGGTCACGATTCCGGGCATCGAGAAGGACCAAGGGCACGGCTATCAAGCAGCGAGATCACCCGAGGCCGGATCTTGTAGCTAGCGTGCACCGGGTAGTCGAGAGGCCGTGCCTCTATACTAAGCCCGCTTAGACTCGCCGCACAATGTGGGGAGTACGCGCGGGAGGGGTAGGGATGGCGCGGCGGAGGCGGCCGTTGGCCGTGGAGTGGGCGGCGCAGGACGACGCGGCGAGCCTGTACGCGCGGTACCGCCGGGAGCGGCGGGCGGACGTGCGGCCGCGGCTGCACGGGCTGTGGCTGGTGCGGAGCGGGCGCTCGGCCCGCGAGGCGGCCGCGGTGCTGGGGGTGCACGAGCGGACGGTGACCCGCTGGCTGGGCTGGTACCGAAAGGGCGGGCTGGCGGCGGTCGAGGGGCGCCACGCCGGCGGGCAGGGCGCGCCGGCGCTGCTGACGGCCGCGCAGCGGGAGGAGCTGGCGGCGGAGGTGGCGACGGGGCGGTTCCGGACGGCGGCCGAGATCCGGGCCTGGGTGGCCGAGCGCTGGGGCGTCCGCTACACGGAGGGCGGGATGTACGCGCTGCTGGCGCGGCTGCGCTGCCGGCCCAAGGTGCCGCGCCCGGTCCACGCCAAGGCCGACCGCCGCGCGCAGGCGCGGTGGAAGGGGGGGGCCTCGCGGCGGCCCTCGCGACGGCCGGCCTGACCGCTGCGAGCCGGGTGGGGTTCGCCGACGAGCAGCGGATCGGGCTGCGCGGGACCACCCGGCGAGTGTGGGGCCGGCGCGGCGTGAAGGTGCACCAGCGGCTCCAGCTGCAGTACGAGTGGGCCTACCTGTTCGCGGCCGTGGACGCCCGGGCCGGCACGGTCTGGTGGGACTGGGTCGACACCATGCAGGCCGCCGCCCTGCGGCCGGTGGTCGCCGCGCTGCGCGCCCGCGACCTGCTCGACGCGCTCGTCTGGGACGGCGCCCCCAGCCACGCCGACGCCACCGTCCGCGCGGTCGGCCTGCCGCTGGTGGCCCTGCCGTCGTACAGCCCGGAGTTGAACCCGGCCGAGCGGCTGTTCGAGGAGGTCCGCCGGCGGGTCGAGGGGACCGTCTACGCCACCCTAGACGACAAAGTCGCCGAGGTCGAGGCGTTCCTCCGCGAGCTCGACGCCGACCCGGCCCGCGTCCGCAGCCTCTGCGGCTGGGATTGGCTCACC
>JALYGH010000397.1 GCA_030777205.1 Chloroflexota bacterium | reverse complement strand
CCTCCGCCGCGCCGCCCGGCGATCTTGTCCTCACTGCCAGCGTACCATCGCCCCCGCTGCCACCGGAAGAGTTCGGCAACAGGCCCTCATCTTCGGCTTAGGTCCAGTCCCTACCCTGTAGCCTGACCGCCCGGCGCCGCCCCTCGGAGGCGCCCGATCTCCGACGGATCGCGCTCGCGGGCCGACGGCATGTAGCATTGGCACAGCGCCCACGGCCGCGCGACGCGGGCGCGACGATAACGAGCATGGACACGAGCATGGCAGTCCCCGTCAGCGGACCCTACGGCGTCACCAAGTCGTTCTTCCGCCGAACCTGGGCACTCACGGCGCCGTACTGGCGCTCCGACCAGTGGCGCTGGGCCTGGGGGCTGCTCGTGTCGGTCGTGGCGCTGACCCTCGGCCTGGTCTACATTAACGTCCTGATCAACGACTGGTACCGCCAGTTCTACAATGCCCTCGAGCAGCGCGATTTCGGCGCGTTCCAGTATCTGATCCTCTACTTCGCCGGCCTGGCGACGGTCTACATCGTCGCGGCGGTGTACCGAATCTACCTGACCCAGATGCTCGAGATCCGCTGGCGGTCCTGGCTCACCGATCGGTACGTCTCCCGCTGGCTCGACAACCAGGCTTACTACCGCCTCGAGCTCCAGAACCGCGGCACCGACAACCCCGACCAGCGCATCGCCGAGGACCTGCGCCTCTATACCACCGGCACGCTCAGCCTGGCGCTCGGGCTGCTGTCGTCCGTGGTCACCCTGATCTCGTTCGTCGTGATCCTCTGGGCGATCAGCGGTCCGCTCGCGTTCACGCTCGGCGGCCTGGACATCGTCATCCCCGGCTACATGGTCTGGGCGGCGGTGCTCTACGCGATCGTCGGCAGCGTCCTGACTCACTTCATCGGGCGGCGGCTGATCGGGATCAACTTCCTCCAGGAGCGCTACGAGGCGGACTTCCGCTTCAGCCTGGTGCGGTTGCGCGAGAACGCCGAGGGCGTCGCGCTCTACCACGGCGAACGGCCCGAGCGCGCCCACCTGATGGGGCGGTTCGGGAACATCCAGACCAACTGGTGGCAACTGATGCAGTACACCAAGCGGCTGACGTTCTTCACCGCCGGCTACTCGCAGGTCGCCATCATCTTCCCGATCCTGGTCGCCGCGCCGCGCTACTTCGCCGGCGAGTTGACTCTCGGCGGCCTCCAGCAGATCGGCAACGCCTTCCGTCAGGTCGAGACCAGCCTGTCCTGGTTCATCAACGTCTACGAGAACATCGCCAACTGGAAGGCGAGCGTCGACCGACTCCTCACCTTCGAGGATGCCCTCATCGACATCGCGGTCGACACGACCAGTACTGAGCGGGTCGAGGTGACGCCCGCCCCCACGCCGGTCCTCCGCGCCGAAGGGCTCAACCTGGCCCTGCCGACGGGCGCCGCCGTCCTGTCCGGTGCGTCGTTTGCCGTCGAGCCGGGCGAGCGCGTCCTGGTGAAGGGACCGTCCGGCAGCGGCAAGAGCACCCTGTTCCGCGCGCTCGCCGGCATCTGGCCGTTTGGGCGCGGCCGGGTGGAGCGTCCGGTCGACGCCACGGTGCTGTTCCTGCCCCAGCGGCCCTACATCCCGATCGGGACGCTGCGCGAGGCCGTCTCCTACCCGGCGGGGCCCGACGCATTCGGCGACGATGAGATCCGGGCGGTTCTCGAGGACGTGAAGCTCGGCGCCTTCGCCGACCACCTCGACGAAGCTGACAACTGGAGCTTGCGGATGAGCGGCGGCGAGCAGCAGCGCCTGGCGGTCGCCCGCGCGCTCCTCCACCGGCCGGACTGGCTGTTCATGGACGAGGCGACCTCGGCCCTCGACGAGCCGACCGAGCAGCACCTGTACGGGCTGCTCCGCGAGCGACTGTCGAACGCGGCAATCGTCAACATCAGTCACCGCCCGGCCGACCGCGAGTTCCACGATCGAACGTTCGAGCTGGTGCCGAACGGCGGCCCGGCCCACCTGCGGATGGAGCCAGCGACCGACGGGCGCGCCGGGGCCCCATCCGCGCAAGCCCCCGCTGCAGGCTGACGACAGGCCGGTGCCGAGCCGGCGTGGCCGGGCGGCCCGAGCATCTCGTCCACGACCTCAGTGCGACTCTTGCCCCCGAGTCGACGTTGCTGCTCGCCGCCGTCACCCGGTGGGAGAGGCGGGTGCCTCAGTAGTGGACCTTGATGCGGGTGCCTTCCGGCGCCCAGTCGAAGACCGCCTTCGCGTCGGCGTCGGTCAGGCTCACGCAGCCGTTGCTGCCCGGCGCCCCGAAGTTCGAGCGCCAGTACGCCCCGTGGATCGTGTAGTCGCCCAGGAACGCCAGGACCCACTTCACGTCCGGGATGTCGTAGGTCGAGCCGTTGACGTTCACCCCGCGGAACCGCGCCACCGGCATCTTGTACTGGACCTCGAACTCGCCGATCGGCGTGTCCGCGCCCGGCACGCCGGTCGCGACCTTCAACGTCCGGACGGTCCGCCCCTGCTGGATCAGCGTCATTACCTGGCGGGTGACGTCCACGTCGATCACCTTGTCCGTCTCGGTCACCAGCGACAGGGTGGCCGGCTCCTCGAGGTAACTCCCGGCCTGGGAGCGGGCGCCGTCGCGCCCGGGCTTCACCGTGAAGGTGATCTCCGTGTCGTACGGCAGCGGACGTAGCGGGATGAAGCGGACGCGGTGGTCGTCGACCCACTCCCAGCGTCCGGCGATCGCCGGCTCGACCGAGATCGCCGCCTGGGCGGCGCGGCGGTCGCGGATCGGCTGTGAGAAGGCGAGCGTCGGGCGGGCCTTGATCGTCGCGCGTGGCCCGTCTTCGCCAGTGTCCAGCTCCTCGACCGTCAGGGCCTCCGGCGTCCGGACCTCGAGGGTCGGCTGCTCGTCCAGCGGGGCGCCCTCGCGTGAGTAGGCCTCGGCGACCGTGAGCGCGTAGGTCATCCCCTGGGCCGGGCCGTCCAGCCGAACCTCGACGACGCTCGGATCGCGCCGGTCCACCTGCCAGGCGAGCTCGATCGGCGGCTCGGCGACAAGCTTGACCCGATCGATCGGCGTGCTCCAGCGCAGCGTGAGCGGCTTGCCGTCCTCGAGCGTGCGTGCCTCCTCCCCGTCCAGCAGGCGCGGGCGCGGCGGGAAGGCGACGAGCATCTCGGCCGGCTGGCGGGCCTCGATGCCGTTGGCGCCGCGCGCGCCGGCAACCGTCACCCGATACGTCGTCCCGTCGGCCGGCTCCTCGATCGCCAGCATCGAGCGGCGCCGATCCGCCGGGTCGACCCAGCCGCGGATGGCGGTCGGCGGCGAGACGTCGTAGCGGACCTCGTCGATCGGCGCGTCCCAGGTGATGCTGAGCGGCTCGCCCCACTTCAGGCGAACCGGAGCGGCCGGGATCAGCGCCCGGGGGCTCCGGACGGTCGCGAAGCGGACCTCCCGGCCCAGCTCGGCGAAGG
>JALYGH010000396.1 GCA_030777205.1 Chloroflexota bacterium | reverse complement strand
CTCGCGATGACAGTACAGGCTCAGGATGACGTGCAGGGGCCCGAACTTCCGGCGCCCTCAGCGCGGCGCCGCGGGATGCTCGGTCCCGAGGCGCTGCGCCAGCCACGCGTCGAGCGCGTCGTGGTCCGTCTTCCCCTCGTGGGTCAGGGCGTACCGTTCGACCGGACCGCCGAGCGCCTCGACGAGCGGCTGGAGCCACTCCGCCCCGCCAACCGAGCCCGAATCGCCGACCGGGAGCAGCGTGGGCGCCGTCACACGCGGGGCGTGATGCAGCGGGTCGACGTAGTCCAGCGTGCGGGCAACACGGTCGCGGTGGTCGGGGTACGCGCGCAGGTAGTCGTTCAGCTCCTCGACCGGGTACTCGCGGGTGCGCCGCGCGGACTCCAGCATGCGGTAGTGGAGCAGCCCGGACGCCTGGACCGCCGCGACCTCGGGCCGCCGGGCGGCCACGATCAGCGCCAGGTCGCCGCCGATCACGCCGACGCGCCCCGCGTCAACCTCCGACCGGGACAGCAAGAAGTCGGCGCCGCGCAGGCAGTCGGCCACGATGCCGCGGTAGACGTACGTCGCCGGATCGTCGATGCCGAGCGTCAGCAGGCCCGGGTAGCTGGCGGCAAACGGCTGATCGGCCAGCCGCTGGCCGCGATGCATGATCGTCAGCACCACATATCGCTGCCGAAGCTCGTAGGCCGGAACGTGGTTGACGCTGCCGTAGCCCGGCGTCTGGAGGAGTGCCGGGAAGGGGCCGTCGCCGACCGGCACGCTGTAGTAGCCGAAGATCCGATACGGCCCGATGCTGGTGAGCCGCACGCTGAAGACCGTGGCGTCGTCCGTCGTGCGCAGTGGCAGGACCTCGAGCTCCGGCGCGGCCGGATACGCGGCCAGCTCGCGGTCGACCACGTCCCAGTAGGCGTCGAATCCGTCCGGTCGCGTCGGCAGGGGCTCCATCGTCCTCCTCAGCCGGCCGGCAAGTCGGCTCGGCGCGCGGGAGCGGCCGGCCGCAGGTGCTCGGCCAGGAACGCGTGGACCTTCGGCATGACCCAGTACCGGCCGGCGTCGTGGGCGCAGCGCGGCGTCGCCACCAGCTCCTTCGGGCAGGTCATGGCGTTGTAGACGGCGTACCCCGTCTCCGGCGGGCAGACGTCGTCCTCCAGGCCAATGTAGACGAACGTCGGGCAGCGGATCAGCGGCGCGAAGTTGATCCCGTCGTAGTACGCCACCGTCTCGCGGACCAGCGGCTCGCGCTCGGGGTGGAGGCGCAGGTAGTCGTTGATCTCTTCGTACGGGTACGAGCGGGTCAGCGATGCCGCGACCATGAAGCCGCACAGGTACGGGGCGCCGGCCGCCGCGCAGGTTATGACGTCGCGGCGGAGCGCGGCCGTCGTGATGGTCAGGGCGCCGCCCTGGCTGCTGCCGTGGACGCCGACGCGGGTCGGATCGACCTCCGACCGGGTGAGCACGAAGTCGACGGCCCGGCAGGCGTCGATGTAGAACCCGCGGTACGCATAGGTGTGGCGATCGACGACGTTGTGGACCAGCAGGCCGGGGTAGCCGGGATTGAAGCGCGCGTTCGAGCGCAGCTTGCCCCGCGGCGCGACCCCGACGGCGGCGTACCCCATCCGCGCCCAGGACTTCGGCAGAGTCGGCTCGGAGACGTAGCCGGGCACGATCAGCAGGGCGGGGTACGGCGGCGGGATGGAGGCCGCCTTCGGCACGCAGTACCAGCCGGCGATGCGGACGTGGTCGAGGCTGTCGTAGTGGATCTCGTAGACGTCGACGTCCTCGTCGGAGCGGAGCGGGACGTGCTCGACGGTCGGGTTCAGCGGGATCGTGGCCGCCTCGGCCATGATCGCGTCCCAGAATCCGTCGAAGTCGGCCGGGCGCACGATGCTGGTGCCGTACTCCTCGGGCGCCCGCCGTCCCTCGCGCATCGGACTCCTCCGTTCGGTCCCCGGCGGCAGATTCACTCGGCTACGCCACGCCGCGCTGTCGGCAACGCTACGCCACTCGGTGCCGCCCGGTCAAGCCGCGCCGGCCCGCGGCGCAGTCGAGGTCCCGCCGACGGCCGCCCGCCCCTGGCGCACGCCGTTCCCGCGCCCACGCCGGCGCTCCCCGCATCATCCTGAGACACACCCGGTCCGTTGCGCATACTTGACCGCGCCCGGCGAGGCGACGTATCACACGATCAGGAGCCCGACGCGCCAGGAGAGCCGCCGCGATGCCGCCCGACCGCGATCCGTACTACGTCCTGGGCATCGACGAGACGGCCAGCGACGCCGAGGTGCGCGCCGCCTACCGCCGCGCCGCGCGCTCGAATCACCCGGATCTCAACCCGCACGACCCGCTGGCCGCCGCGCGGATGCGGATCGTCCAGCAAGCGTACGAGATCCTCGCCGATCCGGCCCGCCGCGCCGCCTATCGCCGGCCCGGCTCCGGCGCGGCGACATCGCCGGATGCCGGCCCCGCCGTCGCCACCCAGCTCGACCGGGGCGACTCCCGGCGGCGCACCGACCTGTCGCCGGAGGTCGCCGAGGTGTTCATCGCCCTCGGGGTCCTGGCGCGACGCGCGAAGGTCCAGAAACGGTTCCGTCAGCTCATCCGCTACCTGGAACAGCTCTAGCGCCCGAATCAGCCTCTCGTCGCCTGCTCAAAGCGTGCCGCGCTCGCCGTGGCCGCGGGAGGGATGCCCCATGGCAGCTTCCGACCAGACGCCCCACCCGATCAACCCGCTCAAGGCACGCTGGCGCGCCGGCGAGGTCACCTACGGCGTGCTCGTCACGATGCCGAGCGTGCCGATGATGCAGTTGCTGGCCCGGTCCGGCTTCGACTGGCTGATCGTCGACACGGAGCACGGCCCGATCGACATCGAGACGGCCCATGCGATGATCGCGGCAACCTCCGGCACGCCGGCTACGCCGCTGCTGCGCGTCCCGCACAACCTCCCCTGGCTCGCCAAGACTGCCCTCGACGCCGGGGCCTTCGGGATCGTCTACCCGATGATCAACAGTCGCGCCGACGCGGAGGCTGCCGCCCGGGCCACGAAGTACCCGCCCGAGGGCGAGCGACTCTGGGGGCCGTTCTACGCGCCGGCTCGGTTCGGCCTGCCGATGCCGCGCTACGTCCAGACGGCCAACGACGAGGTCGTGACGCTCGTCCTGATCGAGCACCCGGACGCGATTGGCAACATCGAGGAGATCGTCAGCGTGCCTGGGATCGATCTGGCCATCATCGGCATCTTCGACCTGGCCGTCAGCCTCGGATATCCGGGCCAGCTCGACCATCCCGAGGTGCAGGCGGCGGTCGCCCGCGCCGAGCGCGCCATCCTCGCGAGCGAGGTCGCCCTCGGGGGCGTCGCCCTCTCACCGCCCCAGGCGAAGCAGATGGGCGAGCGTGGATACCGTGCCCTCGGCCTCGGCTTCGACTGGACGCTCGTCCAGCGCGGGGCGGCGGCCGTCCTCGACGGAGTCCGTCCGTGAGGTCCGCGAGGAAGGATCAAGGGGCGCGGCGACGATCGCCTACGTCGTCGTCGGCATGTGGGGCATGCATCCGGTTCTCCGAGCACCGGCTACCCTTCGACGTCGTCTTCGTCCTGAACGAGGACTTCGCCGCGATGGGCGAGGCGGTGGCCGCGACCGGTCGCCGCCTCCGGCAAGTCCGCCCGCGTTGAGCCGCCGGTCACGGGGTGGCCGGCGTCGACTCCGGCGTGCGCTGCGCCAGCTCGCGGTCGATCAGCAGCAGGGCAGCGCGGTTGTCGCCGGCCATCTTGAGCGTCTCGACGATCTGGCTGGCGGTCCGCTCCTCCTCGACCTGCTCGGAGATGAACCCTTGCAGGAAGATCTGGGTGGCCTGATCCTGGTCGGCGGCCGCCCGCTGGTAGAGCTGCTCGATCAGCGACGTGATCTCCTGCTCGTGGGCGAGCGCCTGCTCAAAGACGTCGACCGGCGAGGCGAAGTCACTCGGCGGGCCGGGCAGCGCCTTGAGCATGACCCGCCCGCCGCGATCCTGGATGAAGTTGAAGAAACGCATGGCGTGCTCGCGCTCCTCGTCCGCCTGGAGCAGCATCCAGTGGGCGAACCCCTGCAGGTTCTGCGCGTCGCAGTAGGCCGCCATCGCGAGGTACAGGTACGAGGAATACAGCTCCTGCTTGAGCTGCTCGTTGAGCGCATCCTGAAGCGTCTGACTGAGCGCCATCTCCGAATCTCCTCGAATGTTGCATGGGGCGCGCACCGGGAGCGTAGCGAGGCCCGCCCAATCGGCTCCAGACCCGTGTACGTCCAGGTCTGCCGACGACGGGCAGCCCGGCCGCGCGGCGCGACCAACGAGATTACTGCACGATCTCGACCCAGCCGCCCTGCTGCACCGCCTCGATGCAGCGCGCCACCCGGACCATGTCGCCGATGTTCGGCGACATGGCTTCGCCCGTCGCCACCGCCTCGACGATCCGGTACGCCTCGATCACCTTGGTGTCGACGTAGCCGAGCCCGAGCGAGGAGGGGATGAACCGGCCGTACGGCCGGTTCGCCGGACCGGTCTGGATCGTGGTCCAGCCCTGGTTGGTATCCGGCGCGTCGGCGACGTGGAGCCGCAGCTCGTTCATGCGTCGCAGGTCCCAGCGCACGGCGCCCGCCGTGCCGACGATGTCGAACGTCAGCTCGCCGCGGCTGCCGGTCGCGATGCGGCTGGCATCGATGATCCCGGTCGCGCCGCTGGCGAACTCGACCAGCGCGGCGAACGTATCGTCGTTGTCGACGACGAACGTCGCCCCGCGCGCCTCCGGATCGGGGCGCTCGGCGACGACGACGCCGGTCGTGCCGCACAGTCGCGCGATCGGGCCGGCCAGGTGCATCGCCAGGTCGAAGACGTGGGAGCCGTGGTCGGCCAGCGTGCCGGCCCCGGCCTGCTCGCGGCTGTACCGCCAGCCGGCGATGTTCTGGCCGCCGGCGTCGTAGGCGGTACGGAAGGACACCTTCACCTGGCGGATCTCGCCGATCCGCCCCGCGCGGATCAGGTCGTGGGCCAGGATGACGGCCGGCGCCAGCCGGTAATTCAGCCCGACGAAGCTGAGCACGCCGGCCCGCTGGACGGCCTCCCAGATCGCCGTCGTCTCGTCCAGCCCGCGGCCGACCGGCTTCTCGCAGTAGACGTGCTTGCCGGCCTCCGCCGCCGCGGTCGCCATCCGCCCGTGGAGCGCCGGCGGCGTGCAGATGTCGACCACCTCGACGTCCGAGCGGTCGAGCAGCGTGCGCCAGTCGTCCGTCCACTTCGGGATGGCGAACCGCTCGGCGAATGCCCGCGCCTCGTCGAGGCGCGCGTCGGCGACGACCCGGATGTCCGGCTGGGCCGCCGCGTCCGGGAAGATCCAGGGGACGTTGCGGTACGCCCGGGCGTGGATGCCGCCCATGAAGCCGATGCCGATCAGCCCGATCCCGACGGACCGTGTCGCGCCCACGCCTGCCGCTCCCGTGCCTGCCTGCTGCACCCTGCTCACCTCGTCCGGTGCACCTCACCGAGCACCCGGCCCGCCAGCATAGCATCCCGATTGATGGAGGCAGGATCAACAGGAGTCGCGCGGCCGGGCTGCTGCACGGCGCGGATGGGACGCGCCATACTGCCGACAGACCTGCCCTGCCAACGTCGCCCCGCCATCAGCCCGCTTCTGGAGGATCGCGATGACCGATCAGGCCGTCAGCCCGCCGATGATCCTGCACCCCGACGAGATCGAGCTGTTCGATCGCGGGACGGGAGTCAAGACGATCCCGCTGGTCGGCAAGTGGAACGCCACCGGCAACAAGGTCACCACCGGCATCACGATCTTCGGGCCGGGCACCCAGATCCCCCTCCACACGCATAACGTCGAGGAGACGGTGATGGTCATCGAGGGCCAGGCGACTGCCGTCGTCGGCGACGACCACTACGACCTCGAGGCCGAGGACGTCACCTGGGTGCCGAGCGGCGTGCCGCACTGCTTCATCAACCGCGGTCCGGGCCAGATGCGGATCTACTGGGTGTACGGCGGCCGTGACGTCACGCGGACGATCTGCGCGACCGGCGAGACGTTCGAGCACCTGTCGGAGAAGGATCGCGGCGCCACCAAGGCGCAAACCTGAGCAAGACGCCCGACTGTGCGCTCGCACCCGATCAGATGTCGGCGCGCGCGGCGTCGCCGGATACGCCGGATCCTGGTGCGGTCGCCGCGAATCGGCGGTCGAGCGCCTCGTACTCCGGGAGCCCGACAAGGCGCTGGCGCTCGTCCCACCCGATCATGCGGCCCAGCAGTGCGTGGGTCGAGCCCTCCGCGCGTAGCACTCGCATGGCGTCCTGGACCGCCTTCATCGCGACGCGCATCGCCGTGTTCGGGAAGATCACAATCCGGTGGCCCATCGCTTCCAGCTCGGCCGCGCTCAGGAGGGGAGTCTTGCCACCTTCGACCATATTGACCAGCAGCGGGGCCGGCACGAGCGAGGGCAGCCGGGCCAGCTCGTCGACCGTGCGCGGCGCCTCGAAGAAGATCACGTCGGCGCCGGCCGCGACGTAGGCGCGGCTCCGCTCGACGGCCGCCTCGAAGCCCTCGACCGCCCGGGCGTCCGTCCGGGCGGCGATGACCAGGTCGGGGTCGCGGCGGGCGTAGGTCGCCGCCGCGATCTTCTGGACCATTTCCTCGGTCGAGACGACCGCCTTGCCCTCGAAGTGGCCGCAGCGCTTCGGGCTGACCTGGTCCTCGAGCTGGATGGCTGCCGCGCCGGCCCGCTCGAGCTCGCGGACGGTGCGCACCACGTTGAGCGGCGCGCCGAAGCCGGTGTCGGCGTCGACGATCGCCGGCACCCCGATCACGTCGGCGATGCGCTGGGCCTGGGCGACGATCTCGGTCATCGTCGTCAGGCCAAGCTCCGGTACTCCGAGGCTGGTGTTGGCGATCCCGGCCCCCGTGACGTATACGGCGCCGAAGCCTGCCGCTTCAATCACCCGAGCGGTGAGGGCGTCCGCCGCCCCGGGCGCGACGAGGATTCGCGGCTCGGCCAGGCGCGCCCGGAGCGCTGCTGCGCGTGTCATCCGATCCTGCTCCTGCGGTGTGTGGGGCAGTATCGCCCCGGGGCGTGTCGGCGTGCGCCGCGCCCCACGCCGGCGTCGGGCTCTGAACCGCGGGGCCGGCTCATGGTCAGGGCGACCGCCGCCGGAAGCGGCCGAGGAGCGGGAGCGCCAGGAGCGCGTTGTAGCCCGCCCCGACGCGCAAGTACGGCGAGAACGCCTCCCCGCCACTCGCCGCCCCGTACGACCGGGCCGACCAGGCCTTCATGTCCTGCGCCGCCGCCTGCTATCCGAGGATGTCGTCGACGGAGAGCGCGAGGTCGGGGAAGGCG
>JALYGH010000395.1 GCA_030777205.1 Chloroflexota bacterium | reverse complement strand
GGTCGCGCTATGATCGCGGCCGCGCCCCCGGCGGCCGCCGCCGGGCCGAGCCCGGATACTCGGGCTTCGTCGGCGGACAACCCGCTGCGCCAGCTCGCCTGGACGGTGGCCCCCTGGCGGGGCGTCGTGGCGCTCGCGGGCGCCCTGACGCTGTTCGGGGCGCTGCTCGAGTTGGTACCGCCCCTGCTGATCGGCCGGGTCATCGACGAGCACCTCACGCCCGGCGTCGCCGACGGGCTGCTCGAGCTCGCCGCCCTCTACCTCGTCGCCACGGCGGCGATCCAGGGGACCGGTGCCTTCGCCGCGTACCTGGTGTCGGTGGCGGCGCAGGGGGCGCTGCACCGGCTCCGGACGCGTTTGCACGCCCACCTCCAGACCCTGCCGATCGCCTACTTCGACCGCACGCCGCTCGGCGACCTGATCAGCCGCTGCACCGCCGACGTCGAGACGCTCGACACGGTCTTCTCCTCCGGGGCCATCCGGCTCGTGGCCGACCTGTCGCGACTGGTGACCGTCGCGTTCGCGATGGTCGCGCTCAGTCCCGGCCTGACCGCCGTCTCGGCGCTGGTCGTCCCCCTGATCGTGTTCGTCACGCGCTCCTTCCAGGTCCGCATTCGGGCCGCCGAGCGGGCCAATCGCGCGGCAGTCGGGCTGCTCAGTACCCATCTCCAGGAGACGCTGGTCGGCGTCGAGGTGGTGCGGGCGTTCGGGCGCGAGGCAACCTTCGTGCGGCGCTTCCGCTTCGCCGTGCGCGACGTCCTGAACGCCTTCAACCGCGCCGTCCACTTCGCATCGCTCTACCCCCCGGCGATGACGATGACCGCGGCCCTCGTCATCGCCCTGCTCCTCTGGCTCGGCACCAGCGCGACGCTCGGGGCCGGGGCCTGGGGCGTCTCGCTCGGGACGCTGACAGCCTTCGTGCTGCTGTTCGAGCGCTTCATCAAGCCGATCACCGCCCTCGGGGACGAGTGGCAGACGGTCCAGAGCGCCCTCTCCGGCGTGGAGCGCATCTGCCAGGTGCTGGCCGTGCCGAGCGACCCCCGCGCGACCCGAGCGACGGACGGCCCGGCCGACGGGACGCCGCCGATGCCGACACCGCCGGGATCGACGCCGCGCCCGGCCGTGTCGTCGAGCCTGGCGGTCACGACGAATGGGCGCGCCACCCATGCCCACCACGAGGGGTCGGCGGCCGAGCTGCGCCACGTCACCTTTGGCTACGAGGCCGGCCGCCCGATCCTCCACGACGTCTCGCTCGCCGTCCGGCCCGGAGAGCACGTCGCGGTCATCGGCCGGACCGGCGCCGGCAAGAGCAGCGTCCTCAGCCTGCTCGGCGGGCTGTACGCACCCTGGTCGGGCGCCGTCCGCATCGCCGGCCGTGATCCTCGCGCGCTCGACGATTCCGAGCGGCGGACGGTGATCGGCGTCGTCCCGCAGGCCGTCCACCTGTTCGGCGGCACGGTCCGCGAGAATCTGACCCTCTTCGAACCGCGCGCCGATTCGGTCGCCGTCGAGCGGGCGGTGCGGATCGCCGGCGCCGACGGCTTCGTCCGCGCCCTGCCGAGGGGGTACGACACTCCGCTCGCCGGTGCCGGCCGGGGAGATGGAATCCAGCTCTCGGCCGGCCAGCGCCAGCTCCTGGCCCTGGCCCGGGCACTCGTCTTCGACCCCGTCCTGCTGTTGCTCGACGAGGCGACCGCTGCCGTGGACGGCGCGAGTGATGCGGCCTTCCGCGCCGCCCTGCGGACAGTGACCGCCGAGCGCGGGCGGGCTGCCCTGACCGTCGCGCACCGCCTGTCGACGGCCCGCGAGGCGGATGTCGTGGTCGTCCTGGAGGACGGCCGCGTCGTCGAGGTCGGGCCGCCCGGCGAGCTGGAGCGGCGGGGCGGCCGGTTCGCCGCGCTGGCGGAGCTCAAAGTGGCCGGCTGGACCTGGGAGGACTTGCCCGCCGGCGGGCCGGTGCCGGCGTCATCCGGGCGGGCGTAGCGTCCGGGCGCGCGGCCTCGGTTCGGGACGCGGGGTGCTCCAGTCGCGCTCAGCGGCGGTCCTGGTCGAGCTCCTCAGTGAAGGTCACGGTACTCGGCACGATCCGGCCGTACACGTCCACGGCCGCTGCGTCAGCCTGCTCGTCGTAGCGCAGCTCCATCATCGTCTCCTCCGTCCCCGTCGCCGGTCGCGCTTCCGTTCCCACGCCTCGAGCTGATGCCCGAGTCCAGGGACGAATGAGTCCCCCAGTCCCGCCCACTGGGGACGGGGCTGGGGGACTCGGGCGCGCCGACCGGAGAGCGGCGGCTACTTTTTCCAGTAGAACTGGACCGGGCGGGCGATGCTCGGCGGCCAGGTCAGGTTGATGTTGGCGTAGGCCGACGGCGTGTTGCCGAGGTCGTTCTTCGCGATCATGATGCCCATGACCGCGCCGGCCTGGCCGACGCCGCCGATGTACCAGACCGCGTCGAGGGCGATCCTCCAGATCTCCTTGCCGGTCTCGATGCGCTCGGCCTCCTGCTGCCCGAACGCCTGCTTCGTCAGCTCCATGCACTTGCGCATCGGCTCCGGGGGTTCCCGGCCGGCCGCGCCGTCGGACTGGTACCACTTGCCGTACTCGGGACTCCACCAGCTATTGCCATCGGCCGGGAAGATCCAGCCGGAGGTCGCGAACAGCGTGTCGGTGCCGTCATTGCTCCAGGCGAGGAGCTGGGTCTCGTTGCCGGCCGCCCGCCGCTGCACCAGGCTCCGCTCGCGCTCCTGCACGATCAGGTCGATCCCGAGCTTCTTCCAGTGCTCGCGGACCATCTCGCTGATCCGCGTGAACTGGACGAACTGGCCGCCGAGCGTGGTGATCTCGACGCTGAGCCGTCCCTTGCCGTCGCTCCGCTGACGATATCCCTCGGCGTCCTTCTGGGTCAGGCCGGCCTTGTCGAGCAGCGCGTTGGCCTGCTCGGGGTCGTAGGTCGACCACCTGGTGCGCCACTCGGGGCCCGGGCTGTACTTGTTCGACTCGGCCGGCGCCGCCGAGCCCGGCGTGCCGACGCCCAGGAAGAACGTCTCGTTAATCTGGTCGCGGTCCATCCCGAGCGAGAGTGCCCGGCGGAAGTCGAGGTTGTTGAACCACTTGTTCAGCTCGGGGTCGGCGTCGTAGTGCATGTTGAAGAAGATGCCGTAGTCCGAGCCGGTCTGCATCGGGTTGATCGAAACCTTGTAGTTGCCCTTCTCCTGGTTCTCGAGGAACACCGGTAGCTTGCCGATGTCGATGTGACGGGCCTGGTAGTCGTACTCGCCGGCAATTGCGCGGAGGTTGATGATCTCCAGATTCTCGGCGAGGGTGAGCTGGATCCGGTCAATGTAGGGAAGCTGGTTGCCCTCGGTGTCGACCCAGATGCTGTACGGGTTCCGCTCGAACGTCCAGGTCGGCGTGGTGGCCGGGGTGACGGTCTTCCAGGGCGAGACGACGGGCAGGTCCGGGTTCCTCGACCAGTCATTGAGGAACTTGTTGAAGTAGGTGACCCAGTTATCGAAGCCGGCGTCGGTAGCCTGCTTGTCCACCTGCTCCTTCGGCGTGTACTTCGGGTGGTACTTCGACAAATAGTGCTTCGGTGCGTACCCACCCCAGGAGTACAGCCCCTGGGTCGCCTGGCCGCTGATTGCCGTGCTGATCGAGAGCATGTCCGGCAGCAGGTAGTACGGGTCCTCGAACCGGAAGCGGACGGTGTACTCGTCGACCTTCTCGAGGACGCCTTGCTTGCCGTTGACCGCCATCACCGAGACTGGGTTCGGGTTCAGCTCCTTGTTCTGGTACAGGTCCTCGAACCAGAACACGAAGTCGTCGGCGGTGAACGGCTGGCCGTCCGACCACTTCATCCCGCGCCGGAGCTGCAGGGTGGTCGTCCGCCCGTCCTGGCTGACCTCGTAGCCCTTGGCGATGTTCGGGACGATCTCATTTCCCGTCGGATCGACGTAGAGGAGGAAGTCCGGACCGCCGCCGGCCCGGATCCCGTTCAGGTAGTCGGCCGGGCCGGTGAAGCCGCGCCGCCAGGTGCCGCCGTACTTGCCGATCTCATGCGTCGGCTTGAGGACGAGCGGGTCTTGCGGGATACGCTGGTCGACCGGCGGGAGCTTGCCCTGCTGGACCAGTTCGGCCAGCATCGGCGCTTCCTTAAAGCTCTTGGGCCACTGGGCCGGATCGGTGATCACGGTCGGGCCCTCGACCTTGCCGATCAGGTTGCGGCCGATCTTCTCCTCGGGCTTCGCCTGGGCGGCCGGCTTGGCCGCGGCGGCTTCGACAGGCTTCTGCGCGGCCTGGGGCGGCGCGGCGGCCGCGGGGGCGGTGG
>JALYGH010000394.1 GCA_030777205.1 Chloroflexota bacterium | reverse complement strand
GCTCGCGGCACGAACGTAATCGACGCGATCGGCCCATCGGCTCGATCGAACCGCGGCGAACGCCCGGCCTACCGACGATTGCGCGCGTGACAATCGCCGGTCCCCCCCGGGCTCGGTCATGTTTCGTCGCGTTACCCCCCCAAGGCGCATACTGGGCGCAGGCCCGCGACTCGTCGCACACATCAACTATTCGCAATCGCCGTACCAAAGTCGCAGTCATTTCGTTCTCAAATGGTTCTATTCGCCTACCGTTGCGCACGGGCAGGGCCCGGGTTGGTGGATGGCTCCTGTATTCTGCGGCGTAGATCTACTTGGAGGAACCGAGCGCACGAGGGGTTTTGCGAGGGGGTTTAACCGCCGCATCCCCCTCAATCGAGGGGGATGGCGACGAGGCCGCGTCCGGCGGTGACGGCGTGGGCTACATCAGGAAGTGGGGGACGTCAGCCGTCGAGCTCCCGCAGGCGGGACGCCGCTTCGGTGCGGTTCCGCGCCCCCAGCTTGCGCAGGATGTTGCGGACGTACTCCTTGACGGTGTACTCCGACAGGACCAGCCGTTCGGCGATCTCGCGGTCCCGCAACCCTTCCATCACCAGCTCGATCACCTCGCGCTCGCGTCGCGTAAGCGGGCTCTCGAGCGGCGGGGGCGGCACGGGGGCCGGTGGCGTTCCTTTCCCGGCCGCCTCGGCTTCCCGATCATTGGTCCGCGCCTGCTGCTGGAGGAACGTGAGCGCCTTGCCGGCCATCGTCGGCGTCATCGGCAGCGCGCCCGTGCGGCAGAAGTCCCGCACCGTCCGCACGATCACGTCCGGGTTCAGGTTCTTGGTCAGGAAGCCGGCCGCCCCGCCGGCAACCGCCCCGTACAGGTCGGTGTCCTCGATCGAGGCGGTCAGGATGATCACCCTCAGCCCGGGCACCTCGGCCAGAATCCGCCGCGTGGCCCCGATCCCGTTCAGCTTCGGCATCTCGAGGTCCATCAGCACCAGGTCCAGCCCGGCCACCCCCAGCTCGTTCGCCAGACGGACCGCCTCCTCCCCGTCGCCGGCCTCGGCCACCACCCGGATGTCGCCGTCCTCCTCGAGCACCTCGCGGACGCCGCGGCGGAACATGGCGTGGTCGTCGGCGATCAGGACCCGCAGCGGCTCGCTCACGGCTCCCCCGTCCGCGGCAGCGCGAGCCGAAATCGGACCGAGACCGTCGTCCCCCGGCCCGGCGCGGAATCGACCCGGCAGGCGCCGCCGCGGCGCTCGGCGCGCTCCTTGAACGACCGCAGCCCCAGTCCCGGTCGGGCGTCGGCGCGGGCCGGATCGAACCCGGACCCGTCGTCCCGAATCCGCAGGTCGAGGACTCCGGGGCCGGCGGCGAGCATGACCTCGATCTGCCCGGCCCCGCCGTGGCGCACGGCGTTCGAGCAGGCCTCGTGGACGATCCGCAGGACGTCGGCCTGGAGCGAGGCCTCCAGGGCCGGCCCGCTCGCGGCGGCGTGGACGACGATCGTCACGCCGTGGTTCGCCTCGAAGGCGCCGGTTAGGGCGCTCACCGATTCGGTGAGCTGTTCCCAGGCGACGACGCCGGTCCGCAGCGCGACGATCGCCTGGCGCGCTTCGAGCATCGCCGCCTCCAGCACCCGCACGCTCGCGTCCAGGTCGCAGGCGCGGGCCTCCGCCGGCCGCCGGGGCGACCGGGCGCGATTGAGGCGTAGGTTCAGGAGGCTCAACTGCTGCATCAGGCCGTCGTGCAGCTCGCGGGAGAGCCGCTCGCGCTCCTCCCGGCCGGCCCGCTCGACCATGTCGCGACCGGACTGGGCGATCAAGCTGACCGTCACCACGAGATATGCTACCAGGCGGAACAGGGAGGCGGTGCTGACGTAGTCGAGCACGACCGCCGGGAACAGCAGCGTGTGCAGCTCGGCGAAGCTCAGGAGCGTCAGCGCCGTCGCGACCGCCCCGAGGTACGCCTCCGACCCGTTGCGAGCCTGCCGCACGTAGCCGACGGTCGCCGCGAGCATCAGCAGACCGAGGCACCCGTTGACCAGCAGGAGCCACCACGCCTGCCCCGGCAAGAAGTCGAAGACGACGCCGTTGGCCTCCAGGAGTTGCCGGGTGGCCGGCTCGACCGAGGCCGGCAGGTCATCGCCCCCGGCGACGAGCGCGCCGACGCCAATCAGGACGGCGAGGGCGGCCGCGCCGCCGAGTCCCAGCGCGTACCGAGCGCGGCGGTCCGGCTCGATCTCGCGGCCCGGACGGGCCAGCGGGAGGAGGAAGAGCGCGACGGTCAGGGCGCGCAGTAGCAGCAGCAGCCACGGCGCGGCGGCCCAGGACGCGTCGAGCGCGAGCGCGGACAGACGGACGGCGAGGTTGGCCAGGGCCAGCACCCCGAACCCGAGCCCGAAGTACAGGTCCACCGGCCGCCCGAAGGCCAGGAACCGCACCACGCCGAGGTACAGCAGCACCAGGCCGACGACGCCCGCCAGGGTCGCGACCGACGCCGCCAACATTGGGTTCGACCAGGCGACCGGGACCCCCGGCAGGATGACGATGAGGGCCGAGAGCGCCAGCAGCGCGGCCCAGAGCGCAAGGTATCGCCCGACGGCGCCCGAGGCCCCGCGTCGGCGGACTCGCCCGCCGACCGGCCACCACCGAAGAGACGGAATCGAGCCCGACTGCTGCACGGCTACACCTGCCCGCGGGTACCCGGCAGGATCACGCGGGCCGCACCCGCTCGGGCTACCTGACGGGCGCAGGGCCGGTCATAGCCTCGTACTACTGCAACCACGCAACGCCCCCCAGCGTCCACGTCAGTTGAGTTGGCGTGTGGCGCCCACTCGCCACACTACGGCATCAACGCTTCAACGATACGGTATCGCATTTATCGCGTCAAGTCGAGATCAGTACACACGAGGGCAACAACAGGTCCTGCTTCGATGATTGCCCGCGACGCATCCGTGCGCCGGAGCGCCAGCCATATACGTGTCCATGGGATCGGGAGTCGGGGTCAGGCTATGCGGTAGCGCCCCATCAACCGTGGTTGACCCGGAGTCATCCGGGGCGTGTTCCAGGCAGGATCGGGGGCCGACCACGGCGAAGTGCGGTGCTACCGGCTGTGCCGCCCGGGCGGGCTCAGGAGCCCGCCGTAGCCTCGCCGAACAGCTCGCGCAGCGGCAGCGTCCAGCCGGGCACGACGTCCTCGCCGTCGAGCGTGTCGTCGATGGTCAGGATCTGCAACGGCCGATCCGGCAGGTGCACCGCCACGGTGCGCCGGCGCGGGTTGACGACGCAGACCAGCCGCGCGCCGTGCTCCAGCCACTCGGCGACCTTGTCCTCGACCTCGGTGTACAGGTCGTGCGGGGAGATCACCTCGACGGCGAGATCCGGGGCGCCCGGCCAGAAGCCGGTCACCCGGCCGGCCGCCTGCAAGCGTTCGCGACGAACGAACGCCACGTCCGGTGCCCGCACCGTGTCGGGGTCCGTGGCGAGGCGGAACCCGACCTCGCCGGTGACCACCTCGCCGAGCCCATGGGCCGCGACGAAGTTCCCCAGCGACCTGTCCAGGATACTCGTCCACTTGCCGTGCTCGAACCCCGCCGGCGGCATCGTGCGCAGCTCCCCGCGGACCAGCTCGTGCCGCTTCCCATCGCGTGGCAAGCGCAGCAGCTCGTCAGCCGTCATCAGCTTCGGTTGGATCGCCATCCGTGCTCTCCCGGCCCGCCCGGGCGTCGCGATGCCCGCATGAATTGTAGCGCCCGGCCGCCTCGCTTCCGGCCCTGCTCAGTCCGGCATCGTCACGATCGCCCGGCCGACGATCTCGCCGCGGTTCAGCGCGTCGTACGCCTCGGCCGCCCGGTCCAGTTCATAGCGGCGGGTGACGGCCCGCGTCACGTCGACCGCCCCGCGCCGCGCCAGCTCGATCACCGCCGGCAGGTCCGCCCGGGGCCGCGCCCCATACGACCCGACGATGCTCACCCCGCGCCGCACCAGCGGCGTGATCTCGACCGCCGCCGTCGTGCCGGCCGGGGCGATCCCGACCATCACGGCCCGCCCGCCGGCCCGCACGATGCTCGCCGCCAGGACGAACGTCTCCGGTCGCCCGAGCGCCTCGAAGGCGACATCGACGCCGCGCCCGCCGGTGATCTCGCGGACCCGCGCCGCCGCGTCCTCGGCCGCCGAGTTGATCGTGTGCGTGGCACCCAGGTCGCGCGCCGCCCGGAGTTTGTCGTCGCGGACGTCGATCGCGACGATCGGACCGGCGCCGAACGCCTGCGCGAGCTGGAGCAGGTTCGATCCGACGCCGCCCGTCGCGACGACCGCGACCGACTCGCCGGCCCGCAGGTCGGCGCCGTTGCGGATCGCCCCGTAGGCCGTGAAGATCGCGCAGCCCAGGATCGCCGCCTCTTCGAGGGCCACGTCATCCGGCAGCGGCGCCACGCCCGTCGCGGGCACGACGGCGTACTCGGCCAGTCCGCCCATCGAGTACATCCAGACGGGCGACCCGTCGGCGCGGCGAAGGCGGGTGTCGCCGTCGAACAGCTTCCCCTGGAGGCGGTTCAGGACGAAGAACGTCTCGCAGAGGCCGTCCTGGCCGCGCACGCAGTACCAGCAGGTGCCGCACGGCATGATGAAGCCGCCGACGACCCGCCGGCCGATCGCGAGGCCAGCGCCGTCCGCGCCCGCGTCGCCGACGCCTGGCCCGAGCGCGACGATCGTCCCGGAAATCTCGTGGCCGAGGACGCACGGCGTCGGGAAGCTCACCTCGCCCTTGATGACGTGCAGGTCGGTGTGGCAGACGCCGCACGCCCGCACCCGGACGAGCACCTCGCCGGCGCGCGGCTCCGGTCGCGCGAGCTCCTCGACGCGCATCGCCTCGCCGACGCCCTGGAATACCGCCGCCTTCATCGCACCCTCCCGGCCCGACGCCCTGCCGGCCGCGCCGCGCCCGCTCAGGATAGCAGCCCCCGCCCTCGACCCGACGACGGACTGGGCGTACGTTGGGCCGGAGGAGTGCGACGTAGCGCGCTACGCCGACACCAGGCTGAGACGGCCGACCTCGCGCGACGCCGGCTTCTCGCGCACGACGACCTCCACGTCCTGCCCGAGGAGCGTCAGGAAGTGCGCCAGTCGCGCGAGCGAAACGCCGTCGAGGCGCCCGGCCAGCAACGCCGGCACCTTCGGCCGGTCGACGCCCAATCACCACGGCGGCCTTCTACTGATCTCCGGATCGAGGCCTGACCACCGTAGGCGCCCTGGTGGGCGCAGGCGTGGATGACCGAGCGCGTGTGGCGGAGGCGGGCGGTGGCGAGAGCCGGAGGACACCCCGACCATTCCCCGCCTGTGGCTGCGCCGGCGCACCGGTTACGTCGTCGGCGCCAGAGTCAGCCGCAGGGCCACGAACTGGGCCTGGTGCGCGACTTCTCGGAGGTCAGCGTCGTCACGGACCGGGGCCGAGGCGTGCAGGTTGCAGGCGTACACCCCGCCGGCCAGCATCACGCTGGCAGAGCTACCCTCGCGGCCCACTTGCGCTTCGATGTGCGCGGACGGATCCGAATCGCGGTACCCACGGAAGGTGAGGAACACCGGCGCGGGCACGTCGTCGTCCGCGAGCTGCGCCATCACGGTCAGTCGCCCCGCCTCGAGCTGCAGGGCGAGCCCCGCGTCGGCGGCGGGCGTGACCATGATGGTCGCATCCAGCACGACTCTCTCTGTGGCGGGCGCGTCGCTGGGGCGCATGGTGGACCTCCACGGTACGGCAATCGCGGATCGTCCGGCGTGGGCCGTTGCCCGATCGGACGTCCGATATGGATAGTCTAACGAGGCTCGAGAGAAGACGACCGACTGCTCAGGCACCGCCCGATGGGGCGCGGGCGGATATCTTCTGTCATCCATTTCATCTGGCACACGGTGCGGTACTGCAAGCCTGAGCCGTTCGCTGGCATCCGTCGATCGGCGGAGAGCGGCGCCCGGTGCGGGCAGGGCAGGCCGGCACGCAGATCGACCTATAGCAGACCGGGCTACCGGCCCGGGCCGGCGTAGGTGAGGCTGCCGGCCCGCCGCAGCGCCTCCAGCGTCTCATCGACGGATAGGAGCTTGGTCGTCTTGATCGCCTTCAGGTGGCCGGGCCCCAGCGCGGCGATCAGGCCCGCCGTGGCCGTGGTGTCATCCGGCGCCTCGAAGAGCACGACGCCGTCGAAGTCGCCGAAGCTGTAGTACAGCTCGACGAGCCGCCCGCCGAGCCGCTCGAACAGGGTGCGCAGGCCGGCCCGGCGGTCGGCCGGCTGCTTCGCGAGGGCGGTCCACGCCTCGCTGGTATAGGAGAACTGGGTCATGTACAACGCCATCGTCGGTCTCCTCCTTCACGAGGCCGCGCCCTGCCCGCACCTTCCAGTCTATCGCCTGATCCGGCGCTGTCAACCGAGCCCGGCTCTTGCTCGGGCAGCGGGGCCGACCGCCGGTCGGGTTCGCCACGCCCGGCACCCGGGACCGCCGCGGCCGACCGACTGCCGGGCGCCCGGCGCTGCCCCGTGGTCCTGCCGATACCGAGCGGGCCCGCGGCAACGGTGTGGTGCCCGCGGCGCACTGCCCCATGCCGTGTGGCCGGGCTCTTGCTAACACGATGGATTGGACAGCACCGAACACCGTGCTAGAATAAAGTCCGAACGGAGTCAAAAAGGGCCGGGTGGCCGCTTCGGCGCGGCGCCCGAGCCCGAACACCCGGCCCCGTTTCGGAGGGAGTGCCCGTGGCGACGACCGTGCGCGGGGCGATGGAGGCCTCGGCCCGCCCGCTTGGGGCAACCGCCAATGTGGACACGCGCGGGCGAGAAGCGGCCGGCGAGGGCCGGCCGAGCCCGGACGGCCTCGCTCACGATGGGGGCCGAGGCCAACGGGCCACGCGCATCGCGTTGAGCGACGTCGTGCTGGAGTACCGCGCGCCGGGCCAGGTGCCCGTCCGTGCCCTGGACCGCGTCGACTTCGACGTGCCGGATGGCCAGTTCGTCTCGATCCTCGGGCCGAGCGGCTGCGGCAAGTCGACGATCTTGAAGCTCGTCTCCGGCCTGCTCGCGCCGACGAGCGGCGCCGTCCTCCTTGACGGCGAGCCGATCCGGGGCGTGCCGCCGAGCGTCGGGTTCATGTTCCAGGGAGACGCGCTCTTACCCTGGTCGACCGTCCTGGAGAACGTCGCGCTGGCGCTCGAGCTGCGCGGCCTCGGCAAGCCGGAGCGCCGCGCCCGGGCCCGCGAGCTGACCGAGCTGGTCGGCCTGGGTGGCTTCGAGGACGCCTACCCCTCGACGCTCTCGGGCGGCATGCGGAAGCGGGTGTCGCTGGCGCGGGTGCTCGCCTACGATCCGGCCGTCTACTTGATGGACGAGCCGTTCGGCGCGCTCGACGCCCAGACGAAGGTCCAGCTCGGCGCCGAGCTGCTGCGGCTGTGGGGCGGGCTCCGCAAGACGGTCCTGTTCGTCACCCACGACATCGAGGAGGCGATCGCCCTCTCCGACCGCGTGCTAGTGATGACGCGGCGGCCGGGGCGGATCAAGGCCGACTTCACGATCGACCTGCCGCGTCCGCGCGACTTCTACGAGATCCGCTTCACGCCCGCCTTCCAGGACCTGCACTGCGACATCTGGAAGGAGCTCTCGGCCGAGGTCGCTCCGACGCCCGGCGCGGCGGTCGAGCGCTGACAACGTGCGACGCGAGGAGGGGTGACGTGACCCTACGAGCGACCGGCGCACGCGCCGCCGCCGACAACGCCGCGGCCGGACAGTCCCCAACCGGGCAGGCTGACCTTGGGGAGCCGCTCACGGATCCGTCCGCCACCGGGCTGCTCGCCACGCGGCCGGAGACGAGC
>JALYGH010000393.1 GCA_030777205.1 Chloroflexota bacterium | reverse complement strand
CCAGCTGGGCGTGCAGGGCGAAGCTCCGCCTGGAGAGCGCGTCCAGCGCGCTCCCGCGCGACCAGTCGAGCGCCAGGAACGCGCCGGCCTTCCCGGACGACGCGTTGGCCACCCCCGTCCGCTCGACGAGCGTCACCTCGGCCCCGCGACGGCTCAAGAAGTAGGCGGTCGAGGTGCCGATGACCCCGCCGCCGCAGACTATCACCCGCATCCCGTACCTCTCCAGAACCCCCTCGGATCGCGGGCCCACCGAGTCACCCACCCCCGCGGCCGAACGACACGTGCCTACCCGAGATACCGTCCGTGATGCGGTCGATTCAGGTCCTCACGACATGCTGCCCGTTGACGTGATCGAACCGCGCGTGGTGCTGCCGCAGGTAGTCCATCCCGTAGTCGTTGCCGTTCGGTGTCCGGACCACGGTGTGGATGTGCTGCCCTATCGGCTCGACGCTGTCGAACGCGATCCCGGGTTGATGGTCGAACTCGATGAGGATCACTTGGCTGTGGATACGGTAATAGAAGACGTCCTCCCGGCCGGTCCCGCCCATCCACACGAAGTGCGTGTCGTCGAGGTGCTGCCGGACTGCATCCAGCCACAGCTCAGCGTGGCCATGCCGCAATCGTCCGGTGTACAGGGCGGCCAGGCGCAGCAGCTGCTCGCGCTGGCCCGCGGTGAGCTCGGTCGCCCGGATGCCCTCGTACGGGATCTGCGCGTTGTCACGGAAGGCGGCGGTCTGGACCCGCCCGTCGGAACCGATGCCGCGCTCCGGCGGCAACACCGTCGAGAGGATCGAGTCGTAGAGGATCGCCTTCCCCCGCTGCTCGGCGCGCAGCGAGTTGATGAACGCGAGCCCCTCGTTCTGCTCGGGCTGCAGCACGCTCGTGCCACTGTAGATGCCCGTCTCGGCCACCACCCGCTCGGAGCCCACGAACATGGGGGTGGCCACGAGTTGATCGCCGAGGACGAGGCAGTTGACGATCAGGTGGTGGCCATCGATCTGCCAGCCCCAGGGCTCGTCTGCCGATGGCTGCCCGAACAGGCTGATGAAGTACACCCACTCGCCGTACTCGGTCCAGCTGCCGGTGATCTCGCCGACCGTATGGTTCAGCCGCATGACGTCGCGCGCGGTGCGGAACCCGCTCGCGCTGAGCGTCTGCTCGACCAGCCGCAGCGCGGCCTCGCGCTGCTGGTCGGTGAGATCGTCCAGCAGCACGCCGTGACGCATGAGGAACGGATGGATGTTCCACCACCGCCGCCACGCGTCTGAGGTGACCTCGAAAGAGACCTGCTGCCGCTGACTTGGGTTCAGCGCGTCCAGGTACTCCAGTGCGGCGCGACGGATCGGGTCGGTTGAGACGCCGGTCGTCTGGAGGGGATAGAGACCGGGGACGACCGTACCGTCGGTGGTGATCCCCCTGAACGGCTCACGCACGCTCCGCTCACCGTTCTCGCGCATCCCGGCGAAGCGGTCGCCGACGTCGGGCGCGGGCGTTCGAGCAGAGACCGGCGTCCTCTTGCGCAGCGCGAGACCGTAGTACGGAGCGATCATGGCTGACCCCCTTACCCCTACAGTGTCCACTCCCCCGGCCCGATCCAGCCACCTCAGGACCAGACTCGGGTCGTCGTGATCAAGAAGCCCGGCCCCCGGAGTTGGGAAGGGGCCGGGCTTCTGTCCGCGATGCGCCGGTGATCAGCCGACGCGTCCTGATGCGCCGAGGCCACTATCCTAGGTCGCGACGGATGTACGTGCAGTTCCGATTCGGCATTCGAGATGGAGAGTGACAGCCAGGAGGCACAGAGGGTAGCGGTCACGTCACGGCCCGGCCGCAGACATCCAGGAACTCGGCGAGGCGGTCGTACCAGGCGATCTGATCCTCCGGGCGGAAGTGGGCGTTGGCCGGGCTGGGATTCGGCACGACGAACAACCGCGTCTCGCCGATCCGCCGCTCCTGGGCGCCCAACCGGTGCGTCGGCTTCGGCTCGCCGAGCGCATGGCGGGCGAATGCCCGGTAGGCCGTGACGCCGTGGAACGCCGCCACGCGCGGCTGGAGCGCCTCGATGCGGGCCAGCAGGCACGGCGCCCACTCGGCGAACAGGGCCGGCGTCACCTGGCTGGCGTTCGCGCTCGGCACCTTCACCACGTCGGTCAAGCCGATCCCGACGTCGAGCAGGCGAGCGTCGTCCTCCGGGCTGAGCACGTCCCGCCCGAGTAGGGCGCGCGCCTCGGCGCTCAGGCGCGAGCGCGAGAACGCCGGCCAGAAGCGGCTCGTCCGCCGCGCGAAGTAGTGCCCCTGCCGCACCGCGTACAGCCCCGGGTTGATCCCGACCAGCAGGAGCCGCATCCCCGGCGCAAGGTAATCCGGAAGCGTCTCGAACGGGTACGCCTCGGCGCCGCTCGGCCGGTCGGAGGTCGGTCGGGACATGGGTGCCATCCTGAACGCGGTATGACGCGGTGGGGTAAGGAGCGTAGCACGCCGTGCGGCCCCCTGGTCGGCGCCGCGCCCCGGCCAACGAATCGTCGACCGCGACGGTGGACGGCGGCCGGAGGAGGCCATGCGCGGGCGGCGCGCGGTCGCCCCTCCCGAGCGCCCCTGCTCGAACGGCTAGGGCCCGCCCGCTCGTCCGGCTGATGTGGACCCCATCCCCGGCCTCCTACAGTCATCGTAGCAGCGGCGGGACGCCGCATCCCCGGGAGGGAACACGATGACTCAGGAGCAGAACACCGGCCTGTCGGCACTGGCCGCCCTGTCGGACGGGCTTGCGGCGGCGGTCGAGCAGGCCGGCGCGTCGGTGGTGCGGGTGGACGCCCGGCGCCGACAGGCCGCGAGCGGCATCGCCTGGACCGCCGATGGGGTGATCGTCACGACCGATCACGTCCTGGAGCGCGACGAGGATCTGCGGGTCGGACTGCCGGACGGCCGGACTGTCGCGGCGACCATCATCGGCCGCGACCCCGGCACCGACC
>JALYGH010000392.1 GCA_030777205.1 Chloroflexota bacterium | reverse complement strand
GGACAGCAGGGCGTGCTCGGTATGGCCGCTCACGATCAGGATGTGGTCGGATTCGCGCCAGATCTCGTACTCGATCCGGAACCGGACCCGCTCCATTGAGGCGCAGCGGGTGCAGATCGTCAGCTCGTCGTCGAAGCGCGCGGGGGCGTGGTAGCGGGCGGCCACCTCGACGACCGCACCGGTCATCTTGGCATCTTCGAGCGATCGGTAATCGATTCCGGCCGCCCGCAGGTACTCGACGCGCCCAACCTCGAAGAAGGTGACGTAGTTGGCGTGGTAGACGACGCCCATCGCGTCGGTCTCGGCGTAGCGGACACGGAGGCGCTGGCAGTGGGTGAAGCCGCGCTCGTCGACGATCGATGCCGGCGCGGCGGATGAGCTGGTGGCGTCGCGGGCGGTCAAATGGCGCCCTCCGCGCGCAGCCCGGCCAGCTCGTCGTCCGACACGCCGAGCCCGCGCAGCACCTCCTCGGTGTGCTCGCCGAGCATCGGCGGGTGGCGCCGCACGTCGGCCGGGGTGTCGCCGTGCTTGTAGGAGATGCCGGCCATCTTCACCGTCCCAAGCTTCGGGTGCGGGACCTCGACCAGCAAGTTCCGCGCCAGCACCTGCGGGTCCTCGAACACCTCGGCAATGTTGTTGATCGGCCCGGCCGGCACGCCGACCGCCAGCAGGGCCTCCACCCACTCGGTCGCCGTGCGGGACGGCAGGATCTGCTCGATGAGCGGGACCAGCTCGGCGCGATGGGCGACGCGGTCCGGATTCGTCTTGAAGCGCGGATTCTCGGCCCACTCCTCGTGGCCGAGGACCCGGGCGAAGTCGCGGAACTGGCGATCGTTGAGCGCGCCGAAGGCGAAGTGGCGGTCGCGCGCCTTGAACACCTGGTACGGCACGATGCTGCTGTGGCCGTTGCCGACCCGCGGCGGGAGCTGACCAGTCGCGAAGTAGTCAGTAGCCAGGTGGATCAGCCAGCCAACGACCGTCTCCAGTAGCGACAGGTCGACGCGCTGGCCCGTCCCGACGCGGTCGCGGTGATGGATCGCCGCCAGGATCGCCGAGCAGCCGGTCATCGCCGTCGTCAGGTCGGCGATGGCGACGCCGTACTTCATCGGCTCGCCCTCGGGCTCGCCGGTGACGCTCATGATGCCGCCCATCGCCTGGCCCATGTAGTCGTAGCCGGGCCGTTCGGCGTACGGGCCGGTGCGCCCGTAGCCGGTCACCGAGCAGTAGACCAGGCGAGGGTTTAGCTCTCGCAGGACGCCCTCGTACCCGAGCCCCAGCCGCTCCATCGTGCCGACCTTGAAGTTCTCGACCAGGATATCGGCCTCGCGGACCATCCGGAGCAGCAGGTCGCGGGCGCGGGGATGCTTCAGGTTCAGGGTCACGCTGCGCTTGTTACGGTTGACGGCGAGGTAGTACGTGCTCTCGCCGTCCAGGAACGGCGGGCCCCAGCGGCGCGTGTCGTCGCCCGAGCCGGGCTGCTCGATCTTGACGACGTCGGCGCCCATGTCGCCGAGCATCATCGTCAGGTACGGGCCGGCGAGGACGCGGGTGAGGTCGACGACGTTCAGGTCGCTGAGCGGGCCGGGCATGGGACGGGGCCTTTCGACAGATCGTGGCGCCCGGGAACGCCGTCCACCGGGGGCCGAAAGGAGTGTGTCGGGCGATTGTAGCAGGGCGGTCGCCGGCCCAATCGTCCCGACCGAGGCACGGCGCGCCTCGGTATCGCCGACCGCCCGTGCTCCGCCACGCTGTAGAGGAGGAGTTGTCATCCAGAGCGCTGCGACGGAAGGGGTCTCTCGGATTGACTCGTGAGATTCTTCGCCCTGGATGACAGGAGACCTGCCGGCGCTCACATCATCTTGGCGTCGCGCTGCCCGGATGCGCGACGGGCGCGTGCTACCATGACGGTGGGTCTGTGAGAGTCCGTCTGGTTCGCTGGCGCGGGGGAAGGGGAGAGCCGTTCGCGCCCGCGTGGGGCAGGTTCGCGCAGCTTTCGTCCGGTATAACGATCGCGTGCGCGCACGGGCGAAGGTCGGCACGGGGGGTGACGAGCCGGTGGACAAGCCTGAGCAGCGCACGGACGAGGCGGATGACGGCAACTCGGTCGAGGAGCTCGTCGAGCGGATCCAGACGATGCCCGCGAGCGGGATCAAGTCGCCGGTGGACGCCCTCAACCCCGAGGCCGGCTTCCACCGCATCCCGAACGATCCGCGCGAGATCCGGGCGGCGCTGCGGGCCGGCGAGTGGACCTGGCGGCGCTTCCCCTACTACGAGCAGCGCTACGGCGAGCGCGGGCGGCGGTTCACGCGCAGCGACAGCGCCTGGATCGTGACCCTCGCCGAGTACCCCGTCACGGTCGCCGAGAAGCATCTCCGCTGGCTCGGGACGCTGCTCGCCGCGCGTGGGATGCCCCGCTGGCTCCTCGAGACGCACCTCGGCGCGCTGTACGAGGAGCTGGTGGCCGAGGTACCCGAGAAGCGCGCGGCATACGCGAGCCTGCTGCACGTCGCCCGTGCATTCGGAGACGAGCGCCGCCGTTATGTCGACGATGTCACGGCTGCCTCCCTCGCGGTCGAGTTCGATCGGCGGGTCGGGCCGGAGTGGAGCGCCCGACTCCCGGAAACCGGCGCCCTGCTCGCCGCCGCGGTCGCCGACGAGCGGGCCGGCATCGAGCGCGCGGTACCCAGCATCCTGGAGTGGATCGCAGATCCGGTGCGCTTCCCACCGGAGTGGGTGGCGGCCGTCCACCGGACGATCGACGAGGCTCAGGCCCGGTCGCGCTCGACGTAGCGGCGAGGGCTAGAGCGGCCGCCCCGAGCACCCCTGAAAGCGCCGCTTCCTCACCCCGTGACCAGCCACTCCCACCCAGACGCAAGACTCTGGGGGCACCCGGGCGGGGCGGTACGCTTGTCCGGCTCTCGCGCAGTCCAGTATAGTTTCGAGCAGGAGCCGCCGCGTTCACGGCGGCGCCGTGTTCTGTGGACGCGGCGCACGCGCTGACGGGGCGACCGCGCCGCTGCCGCACCCGCCGACACCATCGCCCGAGCCGCCGCATTCCGGCCGCGTGGGCGGCGTCTCGGACCAAGATTAGCAGGCGAAGGCCAACCATGCCGCCGACCAAGGCCCCCACACCCAGCAAGACCCCGGCGCGCCAGACCCCCAAGCAGCGCACACCGCGCGCGTTGGCCACGTCCGGTGGGCAGCGCGTGTCGCTCGGTGGGCGCGGGCAGGGCGTCGCGAACACGGTCCGCGAGCTGCGGAGCGAGGTTCGGAAGGTCGTCTGGCCGAGCCGCCGCCAAACGGCGAACATGACGATGGTCGTGCTCGCGATCGCCGCGGCCCTCGGGATATTCCTCGGGAGCGTGGACTTCATCTTCTCGGAGCTGTTCCGACAGTTGCTCTCGCTCACAGGCGCGGGCGGGTTCTAGTACGGCGGCGGAGGAACCGCGATCATGGCGCGTGACGTCAAGGACGCGATCGACGAGCGGAACGCCGGTGCGAACGGCACGACGGCCGACGAGGCCGAGGTGCCCGCGACCGACGATCGCCAGTGGTACGTGATCCACACCTACTCCGGCTACGAGAACAAGGTCAAGACGAACCTGGAGCACCGCATCGAGTCGATGGGCGTCCAGGACAAGATCCACCAGGTGGTCATCCCCACCGAGGAAGAGATCGAGATTAAGGACGGCCAGCGCAGGACGGTCCAGAAGAAGGTCTTCCCGGGCTACGTCCTGGTCGAGATGGCGATGTCGGACGACTCGTGGTACGTCGTCCGCAACACGCCGGGCGTGACCGGCTTCGTCGGCCACGGCACCAAGCCGGCCCCGCTCGACGACGCCGACGTCAAGCGCATCCTCAAGCAGATGAAGATGGAGGCGCCGAAGGTCAAGGTCAGCTTCTCGCCCGGCGAGCGCGTCAAGGTGGTGGACGGGCCGTTCACCGACTTCATCGGGGTGGTCGACACGATCAACGCCGAGCGCGGCAAGGTGCGAGTGCTGGTCTCGTTCTTCGGCCGCGAGACGCCGGTCGAGCTCGACTTCCTCCAGGTATCACGAATCACGTAGGAGCAAGGAGCAAGCGTCAAGAACCTGGAGGGAGCGATCCTCCTTGGTTCTTGACGCTTGCTCCTTGATTCTTGCTTCTGAGAGTACAGAATGGCGAAGAAGGTCCGCGCAATCGTCAAGCTGCAGATCCAGGCCGGCAAGGCCACCCCGGCCCCGCCGGTTGGCCCGGCACTCGGTCAGCACGGCGTCAACATCATGGGCTTCGTGAAGGAGTACAACGAGCGGACGGCCGCCCAGGCCGGCACGATCATCCCCGTCGAGATCACCATCTTCGAGGATCGCTCGTTCACCTTCGTTACCAAGACCCCGCCGGCGTCCGACCTCATCAAGAAGGCGATCAACGTCGAGAAGGGCTCCGGCACGGCCGGCAAGGGCGCGATCGGCACGATCAGCCGAGCCCAGGTGCGCGAGATCGCCGAGCTGAAGATGAAGGATCTGAACGCCACGTCGGTCGAGGGTGCCGAGAAGATCATCGAAGGCACCGCCCGCAGCATGGGCGTCGCCGTCGAGGCATAGGTTCGTTGCCCCCGCCTCAGGATTGGGGGCATTCGTGGGAGCCCGCGCAACGCGGGCGTCTGCACCACAGGAGGTAGCATGGCCGGTAAGAAGTACGCCGAGGCGCTCAAGAAGATCGACCGCGAGCGACTGTACGAGCCCCGCGACGCGGTCGCGCTGGTCAAGGAGCTCGCCACCGCCAAGTTCGACGAGACCGTCGAGGTCCATATCCGCACCGGCGTCGATCCCCGCCACGCCGACCAGGTCGTCCGCGGCTCGGCCGCGCTGCCGGCCGGTACCGGTAAGACTCGGCGGGTGATCGCCTTCGCAGCCGGCGACAAGGCGCGCGAGGCCGAAGAGGCCGGCGCGGACGTCGCCGGCGGCGAGGAGCTCGTCGCGCGCATCCAGGGCGGCTGGCTCGACTTCGACGTCGCGGTGGCCACGCCCGACATGATGGGCATCGTCGGCCGCCTCGGTCGCGTGCTCGGCCCGCGCGGGCTGATGCCGAACCCGCGCACCGGCACGGTCACGCCGGACGTCGGGCGGGTGATCCGCGAGGTGAAGGGCGGCCGCATCGACTTCCGCGTCGACAGGACGGCCGTGATCCACATGCCGATCGGGCGGGTCTCGTTCGACGAGGAGAAGCTTCTCCAGAACCTGACGGCCGCGATCGACGCCGTGGTCCGCGCCAAGCCGTCCGCCGCCCGGGGCCAGTACATCCGCTCGATCACGCTGACGACGACGATGGGCCCCGGCATCAAGCTGGACATCCAGCCGACGCTCGCCCTCGCCGCCACCGCCGCCTAACCCCCGACCGTCCGAGGTTCTCGGCGAACGCGAGGAGGGTTCGTTCCATCACCACGGAACGGCCTCATGCCCCTGCGGGGCACCACCGTGGGAGGAAAATGGGGCGGGTGCTACGCTGGGGGAGGCGGCCGGCGCAGCGAAGGTCGCGGGTTCTAGCCGGTGCCGCGAGCCCGAGCGAAACGGTGCCCCGGGCGTCCCGGGGCACCACCGATCGTTGCCGAGAGCACGCACAGGACACTCCTGGACAGGGGACGCCCCGCGGCGGCCGTCGGGGAGGTGGGCGATGGAAGTGGTCCACGAGCGGTGTGCCGGGCTGGACGTGCACAAGCAGACGGTGGTGGCGTGCGTGCTGACGGCGGGGCCGGCCGCCCGGCCGGCGTCGGAGGTGCGGACGTTCGGGACGATGGCGGCGGACCTCGCGGCGCTGGCCGCCTGGCTGGCCGAGCGCGGGGTCACGCACGTGGCGCTGGAGAGCACCGGGGTGTACCGGTGGCCGCTCCGGAACCTGCTGGAGGGGCGGTTCGCGCTGGTGCTGGCCACCGCCCAGCACGTCAAGGCCGTCCCGGGGCGGAAGACCGACGTGCGGGACTGCGAGTGGTTGGCCCGGCTGCCGCGGCACGGGCTGGTGCGCGGGAGCTATGCGCCGGACCGGGCCCGGCGGGAGCTGCGCGAGCTGACGCGGTACCGGACGGCGCTGACTCGCGAGCGCGCGGCGGAGATCAACCGGCTGGAGAAGACGCTGGCGGGCGCGAACGTCAAGCTCGGGGCCGTGGCGACCGACCTGACCGGCGTGTCGGCGCGGGCCATGCTGCGGGCCCTGGTGGCCGGGGCGACCGAGCCGGCGGCGCTGGCCGAGCTGGCGCGGGGCCGCCTCCGCCGCAAGGTGCCGGAGCTGGAGCGCGCCCTGGCCGGGCGGGTCGGGCCGCACCAGCGCTTCCTGCTCGCGCGCCAGGTGGCGCACATCGACGACCTCGACGAGCTGCTCGCCCAGGTCAGCGACGAGATCGCGGCGCGGCTGCGGCCGCACGAGCCGGCCCTCGCGCGGCTGGAGGGCATCCCGGGCGTCGGCCGCCGCATCGCCGAGGTCCTGCTCGCCGAGGTCGGCCCGGACC
>JALYGH010000391.1 GCA_030777205.1 Chloroflexota bacterium | reverse complement strand
CCACCGTGTGGCCCCGGCCCCATTTGCCGTGCTCCGGCGCGTCCGCCGCAGCGCGCCAATCGTGCTGGCCGGCGCGCCGGCGCGGACCCTGTACCTCGTCCAATCGGGGCAGGTACGGACCTACTTGGTGACGGCACAGGGTGGCGAGGTGACCACGGCTGTCCTTGGGGAGGGGGAGCTGCTCGGCATCTCGGCGCTGCTCGGTGGCCCGAGCTACCGCGCCTCCTGCACGGCGCTCACGGACGCCGAGCTGTGGGAGCTGGCTGCCGATCGGCTGCGCGAGTGGCTGGCTCGGGATTCGGACCTTGCGCGCCTCGTCCTGGAGGCCCTCGGGCGACGCCTGGTCCTGGCCGAGCAACTGCTCCGTCAGGTGCCGCTGGAGCCGATGGCGCGGCGGATCCCGAACGTCCTGACGCTGCTGGAGGCGCACCTGGGCGGTCAACGCCCACACCTGACCCGCGAGATGCTGGCCGGCCTGGTCGGGGTGCGACGCGAGACCGTGAGCCGAGCGATCGTCGCCCGCCGCCGGGCCGACTGACGGCCGTGTCGGGCTCGATCGGGCGGACCTGGTACCTGCAGACCGTCGACATCTTCCGCGGGCTCTCGGACGCCGAGATCGAGGAGATCGCGGCGAGCCTCGAGACCCGGTCGTTCCGGGCGGGGGAGCTCATCATCGGGCCGGACGCCGCGCCCGAGCACGTCTACGTCATCGTCGAGGGCACGGTCCGGCTCTTCCACCGCGGGCAGGACGGACGGGAGTTCACGGTCGACCTCATCGGGCGCGGTCGCCTGTTCGGCGTGTCCGCGCTTTTCGGGGCCGCGCACCAAAGCCTGCTCGCCGAGGCCGCGACGGACGTCGTGCTCTGCGTCGTCACGGCCGCGGAGCTACTCGAGGTGATGGCCCGCTGGCCCAGGGTCATGCAGAACCTCATCATCCAGATCGGCGGCCAGGTGCTGAACCTCGAAGACTTCTTCGGGCGCGTCGCGTCGGCCGACGCACGGACCCGCCTCGCGGCGACCCTGTACCGTCTCGCTCGCGACGCCGGGGAGGACGTATCGGAGGGTGCGCGGCGGCTCCCCGCCGCCCTGACGCGCCCGGCGCTCGCGCGACAGATCGGGACGAGTCGCGAGACCGTCATCCGCGCGCTGGCGAGCCTGGAATCCGAAGGCTATGTCCGGCGCGAGGGCCGCCGCATCGGGGTGACCGACCCCGCCAAGCTCGGCGTGGATTTCGGGATCATCGACGAGCCGTAGTTCCCGCCCGGGTAGAACCCCAGGGAGATACCGTTGGCGAATTGGCCGGTGGCCCGTGTCCCGCCTCCGGGGACCTGCTGCCGAAGCATCCGCACGCCCGATCCTCCACCACGAGGGACATCGACCCTGCCTCTCTTGGGTGCCGGCGCGATCGGAGGGGCCGAGCGGCACGCGCGGATGGCTGAGCAGTGGGGCCAGCGGAACGAGTACCGAGTCGGTCGCTTCGATGGCGCTGGATGACGGCCGATGACACCGCGTCGCGTCGAGCGGTGGAGAAGCTGCGCCCCGGTAATGGGCCTCCCCGAGAGTAATCACCATTACGGAACGTGCTCCTGGTCCGCCCGTATCCTGCAGGAGACGCCCTCGTCCACGGGAGCGGACCCGGCGTGACGGTAGATCAGCATGCGGTGGGGTGAGCGCATGGGTGACAAGCTGGCCAGACGATCGTATCTGCGCCTGCTCGGCTCGACGCTGGGATTCGCGCTTGTCGCGTGCGCGGCCGGTGTGGCGGCGACGCCGGCGGGGCCGACTCCGGCGGCGGAGGTGTCCGCGCCGCCCGCCGTCCGGCCGTCCGCCCCCCCGGCCACGCAGCCGACCACCGGTACGTCCTCGGAGACGCCGGCGCTCGCGGAGGCGCGCTTCAGCCGCTCCGGCTGGAAGACCGACTTCTCCAGGCACACCGTCCCGCTGTCCGAGATCCAGTCCGGTGGGCCGCCGCGCGACGGCATCCCGCCGATCGACCAGCCGACGTTCGTCGCGCCGGACGTCGCGTCGGCATGGCTGACAGACCCCGAGCCGGTGGTGGTCTACGAAGAGAGCGGCGACGCTCGCGCGTATCCGCTCCAGATCCTGATCTGGCACGAGATCGTCAACGACAGCGTCGGCGGCCGGCCCGTCGCGATCACCTTCTGCCCGCTCTGCAACACGGCGATCGCCTTCGACCGTCGGCTGGACGGCGTCACCTACGACTTCGGCACGACCGGCAACCTGCGCAACAGCGACCTGGTGATGTGGGATCGCCAGACCGAGAGCTGGTGGCAGCAGATCACCGGCGAGGCGATCGTCGGCCAGCTCGCCGGCGCGCGTCTCGTGCCGGTGCCGGCCAGCATCACGAGCTTCGCCGAGTTCAAGGCCGCATTCCCGAGCGGCCGGGTCCTGTCGCGCGAGACGGGGTACGATCGGTCGTACGGCCGCAATCCCTACCTGGGGTACGACGACGTCGACAGCTCGCCATTCCTCTTCTCGGGCCAGTCCGACGGTCGGCTGCGGCCGATGGAGCGCGTCGTGACCGTCGCGCTCGGCGGTGAGGCCGCGGCCTACCCGTTCTCGCAGCTCGAGTCACGCGGCGCGGTCCACGATACCGTCGGCGGCATGCCGATCGTCGTCCTCTTCCGCAAGGGCACCGCCTCGGCCCTGGACGCGTCGAGCATCGCCGCGTCGCGCGACATCGGCGCGGCCGGCGTGTTCGAGCCGACTCTCGACGGACGCCCGCTGACCTTCCGCTCCGAAGCCGGGCGGCTGGTCGACGTCGAGACCGGCAGCGAGTGGAACACCCTCGGCCAGGCCACGAGTGGACCACTCGCAGGCAGGCGCCTACCTCCGATCGTCCACGCGAACCACTTCTGGTTCGCGATGGCCGCCTTCTACCCCGATGTCCGGATCTGGCAACCGGAATAGCGGCATCAGGTCAGGGACCCGCAGCCCGATCACGAGCGACGGCGATCAAGGGCCTCGATATCCACCCTCGTTCACCATCGCGCGGGGACGTCCATCGGTACGTTCACGATCGCCACGTACAGTGCTAACAATCGGCGAGGCATTTCCGGGGCGTCGAGGTGGGGCCACGGATGCAGAGACCGGAGTGGCCGAGGCGGGCGACAAGCATGCGCACACCGGATGTCGGCCAGGCTGCGACCGTGAACACGGGTACCCCAGGGCCTGGAGGTCGGGCGATCGATCGCACGCAGTGACCCTTCAACGAAGAGTGACGCCAAGGAGCCGAGCATGAAGCTGAACGGGGCAGGAGCAGTAACCGCGGCGCTGGGCCTGGCGTTCGCGCTCGTGGCGCCGTCGTTCGCCCAGGCCGCCCAAGCGGCGCCCGCGCAGGCGAACCAACGAGGCCATTCGTCGCCGGGTCAGGGGCCTCGCGGGTCTGGGCCAGTTTCTTGCCCCCTCTGGGATACCGTTGGCAAATTCATTCGAGGAGACACCATCTCGCGTCGACGCCCAAGAGAGACCGGTTCGGCGTCCCTGGTGGTGGAGGATCGGGCGTTCGGATGCTTCGGCGGCAGGTCCCCGGAGGCGGGACACGGGCCACCGGCCAATTCGCCAACGGTATCCTGCCTGGGTAGTTACCCGCGGCCTGCCGCCAGCGCGTCCGCCAATTCGGTCAGTGCCCCGACGACGATCTGCGGGCGCGGGCCCAGCGTGTCGAATAGGCCGCCCGATCGGTCCACCCACGCGGCCTGCATTCCGGCGGCCTGGGCCCCGATGACGTCGAAGGCGTTCGACGAGATCAGCCGTATCTCCGGAAGTGGCCGTCCGAGTCGGTCCGCGACGAGCCGGTACACTTTGGGTGACGGCTTGAACGCCCGCACGTCATCGACGCTGACGATCCCACGGAAGTACCCGCGCAGGTCGGCGTTGTCGATGAGCGCGTCGAGCATCGCCGGGCTCCCGTTGGAGAAGACGACCATCGCGTAGCCGGCCGCTTGCAGCGATCGGAGCCCGGGCTCGACGTCGGGGAACGGCTCCAGGTCGTCGTACTGCGCGATCAGCTCGGCCTTCTCGCTCGGTTGGAGGTCCCGTCCGGCCGCCGCGAGCGCGTAGTCGAGCGCCCTGCGGGTGACCTGCTGGAAGTCTTCGTAGCGCTCCATGGCCGTCAGGCGGAAGGTGAACTCGAGCTGCTTCTGCCGCCAGACCTCGGCGACCCGCAGCGCCGCGTCCGTCAGGTGGTGCTCGAGTCGCTTCGAGATACGGATGGGGTCGACTAAGGTGCCGTACACGTCGAAGGCGAGCGCCTCGTGGCCTAGCATAACCTCCGCCTCTCGCGGGCCTCCGGGCAGTCTCGCCCTCCTATGTGGCGATCGGGGCGAGGTCGTCCGCCTCAGGCGTGTCGCGCGCTCGTCGTCTCCTGGCCGCGCTTCATCGCGGCCGTCTTCCGGAGCGCGTCCCGATACTCGGTCATCATCTTCTGCAAGCGGCCGACTTCCTCCATCGCCGTGCGGCCCTCCGGCCCGAGCTTGGCGAGCCGACCCTTCAGGGCGACCGTGCTGAGTAGACGCCATTGTAGTACGGCAGCAGCGCCTCCAGGCTCATCGGGGGTGCTCCGCGCGGCATCGTCCTAGCCTCCCGTCGCCCCGTCGTCCACGGCGCGGAGCAGCTCCTCATCGCCCGGCCGATCGGCGAAATCCCTCCCCGTGTACGCGTACCGGATCCGCCCGTCCCTGCCGGCCGCCACGATCGCGGGCACGGCGATCCGCCCCTCGGCATCCCACAGGCCGTACGCCTTGATCACGTCGTCGCCTTCGGGGTCGCTGAGGAGCTTGAACGGCGGGAGCAGCTTGTCGATCATCGCCCGATTCTGCTCGGGCGAGTCGACGCAGATGCCCATCACCTCGCACCGGCGCTCTCGGAACTGGTCGTACTTCCTGGCGTAGCTCACGAGCTGCCCGTTGCAGTACGGTCACCAGCCCCCGCGGTAGAACACCAGCACCTGGGCCGACCGCTCCAGGGCGTCCGCGAGTCGCCAGGGCCGGCCCTGCTCGTCGGTCGCGGTGAAGTCCGGCGCCCGCGCGCCGACCGTCACGCCCGCCCGGGTCATCCGCTCGCCTCCGAACATCAAGCGACATCCGGTACCGAGCCGGCGGACACAGCCGAGCCTCATCGAAGCACCGGTCCGCGTCGGCCCGGCGTCCCCCGCCGGATGCAGGGAACGGCTCATCGGGCTGACGCCGGCCACCGCCGGTGCGTGCTCAGGCCGGGTACCCCTCCCGCTTCACTTGCTCCTGCTGCCAGGCGAGGTCGATCTCCGGGTAGAACCGCTCCGGGTGCTCGACCATCCAGATCTGCTTCCGCACCGTGAAGTTGTGCGGGTCCCGCGCCAGCGCCGTCCGCCACCACGCCAGCGCCTGCTGGACCTTGTCCTGCTGATACAGCGCCGTGCCCAGGCCAAAGGCCGCCGACCAGTCGTCCGGGTCCAGCTCGGTCGCCCGTCGGAAAGCGGCCTCCGCCTCCGCCGCTCGGCCCTGGCAGAGCAAGACCTCCCCGAGCGTGAAGTGCAGACCGGCCTCATCGGGTCGCCCCGCCAGCTCGGTCCGCAGCACCTCCAATTCGGGCGACTCCTGCGCGGCGTAGGCCGGCCGCTCGCCGCCCGCGAAGTCCGCTCGGACCAGCGCATCCACCTGCTGCGCGATCTCCGGCCGGCGGATGTCGAAGCCCCCGACGTGCAGGTACTGCATGATCCCATCCTCGTCGAGGAACAGGCCGTTGGGCACGACATCGAAGTCGAACAGGCGCCCCAGCACGCCGGCACTGTCGACCACGGTCGGGAACGGACGGCCCTCGGCGAATGGGCGCGGCCGCTGGGGATCCGCGTCTACGGCCACGCTGAGCAGGGCGAATGCCCCGCCGTCAGCTCTTTCTTGGACGAAGCGCTGCCACACGGGCAGCTGGCCGCGGCACCGTCACCAGCTGGCCCACATGAAGACCAGGAGCCGCCGGCCGCGGTAGTGGCTCAGGCGCACCGCCCGCCCGTCGAGGGCTGGCAGCGCGACGTCCGGCGCGGCGTGTCCGACCGCCGGGTGCTCGGGGG
>JALYGH010000390.1 GCA_030777205.1 Chloroflexota bacterium | reverse complement strand
TCGCTGGCCCGTGGGGTGCGGGGCCTCCTCCCCACAGCGGAGTCCGGCTCCAGGCGCAAAAGCAGGCTCGCCGCACCCCATCGTCCCGAGCGCCCAGCGCTCTCTGCCAAGATACAGGGCGCAAAATCCTGCCGGGCGGTTGGAGCGGCGGTCTGGCATGATGTCCGGGCCATGCTGGAGCTCCTCTCCCTCGTGTTCGGCCTGCTCCGCGTCGGGCTCCGGAGCCGCGCCGACCTCGTCGCCGAGAACGTGCTCCTCCGCCAGCAGCTCGCGGTCCTGACCCGCCCGAGCCGGAAGCGCCCCCGCCTCCGCACTCGCGACAAGGTGCTCTGGCTCCTGATCCGCGCGGTCTGGCGCGACTGGCGCCGCCACCTCCTCCTGGTCCGACCCGCGACGGTCGTGGGCTGGCGCCGGCAGGGCTGGAGGCTCTTCTGGGGCGGGCGGTCGCACGGCCGCCCGGGCCGACCGCGCCTCGCCGCGGAGACCCGCGCGTTGATCGCCCGGATGGCGCGCGAGAACCCGGCCTGGGGCAGCGAGCGGATCCGCGGCGAGCTGCTGAAGCTCGGCATCGTCGTCAGCAAGCGTTCCGTCCAGCGGTACCGCGGGCGCGGGCCGGCCCGCCCACCGAGCCAGACGTGGCGGACCTTCCTCACCAACCATGTCGGCCAGCTCCGGGCGGCCGAGCCGTCGCCAGGAGCGGACGCGCACGTGTCGGCGGTCCTCGGTGGTGCGGTCCAGCCCCGTCCGGGGGCGTCCGGTCCGGCCGCTGCCCGAGACCGCGACCCCGGGCGCTTGGGGTCGGCGGCGATTGATCACAGCGACGCGACTGGGACGGGGGTCGCCCACCCTGAGCGGCCCCCGTGCCCAGATGTCCGGCAGCGCGTCGGATCACTGGATGGCGTCGGTGGGCCTCGGGCTGCCGCTGCCGCCGGTGTGGGCACCCGGTGCGACTGCCAGCCCCCCGCGAGCGCGCGTGCCCCTGTGGCCGGCGTGCGTGGATCGCCTGATCATCGTCCGCGAGCCGCGGCTGCGCGGCCTGCTCGCCGAGCGTGTCGGGTGCTCCGGCCGCGAGCACCGCCACCCTACGCCCCGCCCGGAGCCTCCCAGGCCGCCTGCCGCGTCACGCCCGGCCCGCTCCAGGCGCAGTTGGTCGTGGGAGCCCTGCGCCACAGCTATGGGCGCGCAGCCTGACCTCGGGCGAGGTTTTGCACCCCAACAGCCGAGGCGACGGCCGATGCGGAACGATCATAGGGCGTGCACGGGGGCAGGTGCGCCGAGGAGGGATCGGCTGCGACCGACGATCCAAATAGGCCGGATGGGCTTCCGCACACTACGGGCAGGGCGACTATGTCGAACACGCCTCCAAGGACCGACCATCCCGAGGCCGTCCGGATTGTTACCCCCGGCAGCCCTACGCTTTGAGCGAGCCGGCGGTGAGGCCGGCGATGAAGCGCCGCTGGAGCAAGAGGAACAGCGCCAGGACCGGCAGGTTGGTGGCCAGGCCGGACGCCATCATCTCGCCCCAGTTCACGCCGACGTCGGTCATGTTCAGGTAGAGGAACACCTGCGCCGTCCGCATCAGCGCCGACGAGGTCATGATCGAGGCGATCACGAACTCGTTCCAGGCGTTCAGGAACACCAGCAGGGCCACCGCCGCCAGGGCCGGCTGCGACAGCGGCAGGACGATCGACCAGAGGATGCGCAACCGCGAGGCGCCGTCGACCGCCGCCGCGTCTTCCAGCTCGTGGGGGAGCGCCTGGAAGAACCCGCGCAACACCCAGATCGCCAGCGGCAGCGAGTGGACCCAGTAGATCAGGATCAGCCCCTGGTAGCTGTTCAGCAGCCCCAGCTTCGCCATCATGATGTAGGTCGGCACCAGGTTGACCAGGCCGGGGATCATCATCGGCGCGATGATCAGGAACAGGACGATCTGGCTGCCCGGGAAGGTGATCCGCGCCAGCGGGTACGCCGCCAGCGACCCCGCTACCAGCACGAGCATGACCGTCGACAGCGAGATGAAGGCGCTGTTGAACAGGGCCAACAAGAGTCCATGCTCGATCGCGCGGACGTAGTTGTAGCCCGTGACCGGGTCGGGCAGGGCCTCGGGCGGGAAGGCGTAGACCTGGCGCTCGACCTTGAGGGAGGTCAGGAACGCCCACACGAACGGCAGGATCGAGAGGATCGCGACAACCGCCATCACGCCGTAGAGCAGGATGTACTCGAAGCGATCCGGCGTGCGCGCTCGAGCGTGGGCGGGCAGGGGCGCCGTCGTTGTCGCCATCAGTAGTACCGCTCCGTCCGCAGCAGCCGAATGTAGATCAGGGTCAGCACCAGGTTGAGCGCGAAGATGATGACCGCGATTGCCGAGGCCGGGCCCATCCGCGTGTAGGTGAACGCCTCGTGGTACATCCGCAGGCTCATCGCCTCGGTCGCGGTGCCGGGGCCGCCGCCGGTGAGGACGAGCATCGCCACCACGACGTTGAAGTCGATGATCGTCGTCAGGACGACCAGCACCAGGATCGCCGTCTTCATCAGCGGTAGCGTCACCGAGAAGAACGAACGGACCCGCCCCGCGCCGTCGATCGCGGCCGCCTCGTACAGCTCGTGCGGGATGCCCTGGAGGCCCGCGAGCAGCAGCACCATCGCGTACGGAGCGCTGCGCCAGACGTTGACCACGATCAGCGACGTCATCGCCAGGAACGGGTCGCCGAGCCACTGGACGCGCGGCAGGCCGAGCGCCTGGACGAAGAGCGCGTTGAGCAAGCCGAAGTCGGAGTTGAGGATCCAGCGGAAGATCAGGTACGTCACGACGTACGACGTGACCCAGGGCAGCAGCGCGATCGTCCGGAAGGCGGTACGGAAGCGCATCGGCTGATTCGCGATCAGCGCCAGCGCGAACCCGAGGACGACGCTCAGCGCGACCGAGAAGCCGGTGAACGTGAACGAGACGCGGACGCTGCTCCAGAACTTCGGGTCCGACAGGACCTCGGCGTAATTGCGGACGCCGACGAACGTCAGCAGCTCGATGAACTCGACCCGGTACAGGCTGATCAGCACGCCATACAGGGTCGGCACGATGCTGAAGAGGAAGATCGCCACCAGGGCCGGCGCGACCATGGCGTAGGGCAGGAGGTCGAGTCGCCGTCGGCGAGCCGGCGCCTGCACCCGTGGGACCGCGGCGATAGTGCTCCGTTGCTGCATATCCTTATCTCGGCAGGAGCCAGGAGCCAGGAGCGAAGCCTGAGGAAATGGAGTGTCCCGGTGCTGTCATCCTGAGCGTAGCGACGGACCTACGGACCGACCAGTCGGTGGCGGCGAACTGCTCCGTGCAGGGATCCTTCGCTGCGCTCAGGATGACAGAGGTGTTGGGCTCGGCGCGTCCCTACGTGTCTCGGAGACTTTGCTGGCTCCTGGCTCTTGGCTCCTCGTCATTTCGGCAGTCGGTCCGCCGGGATGTCCGCCAGCAGCCTGTGGTAGGTGTCGCGAGCTTCGGACATCGCCCGCTCGACCGGGACGCCGTCGTTGACCATGCTGTGGTACGCCTGGACGTAGATGTCGCTCGGACGGACCGGCGGGCTCAGCAGCGGCGCCGACCACTCGCGCGCGGCCTGGTCGAACAGCTTCACGTAGGCGCGGTCCGGCTGGTCGAACAACGGGTTCGCGGTCACGCTGGCCCGCTTCGGCTGCTGGCCGGCCACGTCGGCCATGATCAGGTCGGCGTCCGGACCCATCCAGAACTCGGTGACCGTCATCGCCGCGTCCTTGTTCGCCGACCGGCTGGAGACGCCCATCGACCAGTGGTTGATGAGGACCGGCCCCCAACGCTTGCCGTCCCAGGTCGGGTAGCGGGCGAAGACCGCGTCGTCGGGCGGGAACTGCATCTTCTCCCGCCACGATCCGTAGCGATGCGTCCCGAACTGGTAGGCCGCGGAGAGGCCGCTGACGAATTTGTTGTCGGCGTCCTCCAGGTTGTAGGTCAGCATCGACCGCGGCGCGATCTTGTCCTTCAGGATCCAGTCGACCGTCATCTGGACCGCCTCGATCATCTCCGGCGACGTCCAGTGATCCGCGCGCCAGTCCGGCGGGCCCAGGTCCGGGCGCCCGAGGCGGTCGTGGCTGAGCTGGTCGAAGCGCGGCAGGGTCGCCCCGGACCCGCGGGACATGAACTGGTGCCAGCCCCAGACGCTCACCGTGGACTCGTCGAAGCCGGGCTGGGTCGGGTTCCGCCCCTGGCCGTCCTTGACGATCTTCTGGAGGGCCTCCGTGAACTGCTTCCAGGAGCGGATCTCGTTGACGTTGGCGCCGACCGCGTCGAACATGCTCTTGCGGTACACGATCATGTCGCCGAAGAGCAGCAGCGGCGCTACGTACTTCTTGCCGTCGTAGACGCCGGTGTCCCACCACGCCTGCGAGAGGTCGTTGCGGTCCTTGTCGGACCACTTCGCGAAGGCCGGCTGGAGGTCTTCCAGCGACCCGAGGCGGACCGCCTGGGTGATGTTGGCCGGGCTGAAGAGGCTGATGTCCGGCGCGGTGTTGGCCGACCACGCCGCCATGTACTTCTCGCCGATCGTCTCCCAGGCCGTCTGCTCCCACTGGATCGCGATGGTCGGGTGCTGCGCCTTGAACTTCTCTTCGATCTGCTTCTGGGCACGGTCGCGGGCCGTGTCCCCGACCGCCGTGAAGTGGCCCATGTAGCGGAGCGTCACCAGCCCGCCGCCGCCCGCACCCCCGGCCTTGGGGCCGAGCGCCTGCTGC
>JALYGH010000389.1 GCA_030777205.1 Chloroflexota bacterium | reverse complement strand
GTGACGCCCGGAGATCCTTCGCGGCGCTCAAGATGACAGATAGGTTCAGGACGGCAGGGATGTCGGGCTCAACAGCGGGCTACGTCGCTGCCGCGGCTACACGCCCGATACCCCAGCTTGCCCCTTGATTCTTGCTCCTTGACCTTCGATTAGCCGAGGACGGGCTGGACGATCTCGCCGCCGGAGGGCTGGCCCGACGGGACGCGTCGGGTCTGAACGCCCTTGGTGGCCCAGAAGATCTCGGCGATCTGCTGGGCGGAGGCCAGCAGATCCTGCGACGCCTGCATGCTAACCTGCTGCTTGACCGTCGAGGTCAGCTTGGTCGCCTTCCAGACGATGTCGTGCAGGTTCGGGAACTTCTCCAGGTGCTCCGGCTTGAAGTAGTCGGTCCAGAGGACGATGATCTCGTGCTCGGCGATCTTGGCGTGCTCTTCCTTGACGGCGATGTGCCGCGCGGCGGTGTTGAGCGTCGCCTTGTCGAGCTGATCCGGCAGCCCCTCGAGGAGCTGGACCATGCGAATGACGGTATGCGCGGCGATCTGAAGATTGTGCGGCTCATAGATGCCGCAGGGGATGTCGCAGTGGGCCGAGGCGTCCTCGGCGGGCAGATGCGCCTGAACGGCGGCAATCGCGCGATCGACCAACTTCATCGACAGTCCTCCATCATTGAAACGTGGCCCCGGAAGTGTACCCCACGAGCCCAGGGGCCAGTAGTACCGCCGCCGCTGGGCGGAGGGGGAAGTCGGGGCACTCGGCGCAGCCAGCGGCGATCGGGCCGTGGCGACCCGGTCGGCGGTCGCGGCGAATGAGCGGCGCCGTGCCCATGGCGGCCGAGTCGCGTCGCAGATGAGCCGTGGCGCACGCATCTGCGCCTGGCTTCCTGCCGTCGCGGGAGCCAGTGCCGCGACGGCGGGTGTCGGCCTAGCCATCTGGGCCATCTTCGGCCAGCGCCGCGCCGTTGTCCGCGGGGCGAGCATGCTGCCGCTTCTCGGGCCGGGCGAGGCGCTGCTGTTCGATCGCCTGGCGTACCGGCTCGGCAGGCCGGCCCGCGGCGACGTCGTGCTAGTCCGCGCGACGGCCCCGGCGACCCCACCGGTCGTGAAGCTGCTCGTCGGCCTGCCGGGCGAGGAGATGGCCGTCGCGCGCGATCGCCTCTGGATCGACGGGCGGGAGCTCGACCTCGGCCGCCCGGTCGTCGGCTCGTCGCCGGGCCGCTGGCTGCTCGGCCCGGACGACTACTTCCTCCTCAGCGTCAACCTGGCGCTGGGGACGGACAGCCGGCACGGCGGACCGGTGCCGGGTCGAGCGTTGCTCGGGCGGGGCTGGCTCGTTTACGCGCCGGCCGGCCGGTGGCGTCGCCTCGCGCGGCCGGCCGTGCCACTGCGGTGGGCCGGGGACGGGGCATCGTAGGGCCCCCCGCCCCATCCTCGCGAGTTCGCCCCTCCAGGATGGGGGCAGGGGGCCAGGCAGACGAGCCGGGCCTCACGTGTACAGGACGTGGAACCCGATGGCGTACTCCACGCCGAGGCGGGGGCCGATCCCGGCGGCGTGCGTGCGCAGGAACGCGTCCGGGTCGAACGGCCGGCCGAGGTTCTCAAAGTAGGCACGCTGGGCGACGAGCGAGGCGATCCCGCGCTCCAGGCCCTCGCCGACGTCGCAGGCGTGGGTCGGGTCGGGGACGCCGGCGACGAAGACATAGCGGACGCCGCCCCACGGCTCGAGCCCCTCGTCGAGCAGCTCGCGGAAGATCCAGCGGTTGCCGGCGTCGCGCGCGGCGTCGCAGACGGCGAGCCCGATGGCGCGGTGATCGGCCTGGTTCAGGAAGTCGCCCGGCCAGGCCAGCCCGAAGTGCGGCGTGACGATCGCTTCCGGGCGGTGGCGGCGGATGGCGCGGGCCAGGTCGCGGCGGAGTGGCAGCCCGTACTCGACGACGCCGTCGCCGTAGTCGAGGAACTCTACCGACTCGACGCCGACCAGGCGCGCGCTCTCGCGCTCCTCGGCCTCGCGGACGGGTCCGGTCCGCTCCGGGGGCCAGGCGTCGATGCCGGCTTCGCCCCGCGTGGCCAGGACGTAGGCGACGTGCTTGCCGGCGGACGTCCAGCGGGCCACCGCGCAGGAGGCGCCGTACTCGAGGTCGTCCGGGTGGGCGGCGATGGCGAGAGCGCGGGTCCAGTTCTCTGGGACGGGGGCTAGTGGGTCAGCGGTCATCGATCGTCTCCTCGCAACGAGCTTGGCTCCTCAGGAACGCGCGGGCAATGCCGGACGGGAGGGTGCCGAATGGCGGCCCTACGCCCTCCTCGCCGATGCGAGCAGGCCCAGCCCGCCAATCGTCTCATCGACTCGACAGTCGACGAAGCCGGCGGCTTCGAGCGCGGCGGCGAGCGACTTCCGGGTGTAGCGGCCATGGACGCGGCTGAACGGCCGCCAGAGGGCGACAGCGAAGAGGTGGCGCGGGTCACGCCCGGCGCGGAGGATCTGACCGGGCGTCGCGGGGCAGGCGTGCGGCTCCATGAGGACCGCGACCCCGCCCGGCCGCAGCACCCGGCTCATCTCGCCGAGGGCAGTCTCGCGGTCCGGCAGGAGGTAGAGGAAGCTGTGACCGGTGACGGCGTCGAGGCTGGCGTCGGCGAACGGCAGCCGGGCGGCGTCGCCGAGCACCCAGCCGATCGGCCTGCCGCCACCACCCTGTTTGCCGGCCTGACCGGATAGCCGGACGTCGCCACGATCCTCCGGACGGGCGGTGCGCGACCGGCGTCGGGCCTCGGCGAGCATCCGCGGGGCGCGGTCGAGGCCGACGACCCGGGCGTCCGGGCGACGACGGGCGATCTCGATCGCCGACACGCCGGGCCCGCAGCCCAGGTCGGCGACCCGGATGCCGGGCGTGGGCGGCAGTCGAGCGGCCATCCGAGCGCAGGACGCGCGCCAGGTCGGCTGGGCAGTGAACCAGGCGTAGATGTCGGCGCCGAGGTTGAAGATCCAGGCGGTGTCTCGTCGCATGTCCTGTCGTCCAGTGTACCGGCTCGTCGGTGCGGCCATCTGAATGAGCGTTGGCAGCCGGCCGGTCGTCTGCCGCACCAACGCGCGATGACGCCCCGATTTATTCAGGGCAACACCGGCGTTCTCTCTCGCCCTGGCAGAATCGTGCATGGCGCCCGCTCATGACCCGTCGCTTGACCGCGCCGGAACTGCTCGGATACGGTTCCGCTGACCATGCCACCGATCAGCGCGCCCGCCGCCGCTCCACCGGCGTTACCGACAAACTCCTCGGCGGCCCCGCGGACGCCCCTGCCCGACGCCCGATCGACGAGACGGACCGTGCTGGTCGCCCGCGTGGTCGATCTGCTGGCGCTCATTGTCGTGCTCGCCGTCGCCGCCTGGATCCGGCTGGAGTTCGCTCGGATCGGGGTGCCCGCCCTGGTCACAACCGATAGCGACGATTACCTCTGGCCGGGGTACGCGCTCGCGCACGGCCTCGGTTTCGACCTGGAGCTGCGTCGCACGCCCCTCTACCCGCTGTTCGTCGCGCTCGTCCTCAAGGTCGGCGGCAACCTTGCCACGCTGACGGTCGCCCAGCACGTTCTCGGCATCATAACGGCCGGGCTGACCTTCGGCCTCGGACGGGTGACGTTCGGGCCGCTCGCCGGCCTGCTGGCCGGGCTTGCTATCGCCGTCTCCGGCCCGACGCTCATCTACGAGCACTACCTGATGTCGGAGGCGCTGTTCACGCTCTTCCTGACGCTCGCGCTGCTCACGCTCACCCTCGCCCTGCGGCGCGGGACACGTCTCTGGCTGCTCGCGGCCGGGGCGACCGTTGCCCTCGCCGTGCTCACCCGCCCGATCGGCCAGGCGCTCATCCCGATCGCCGTCGGATCGGCCTTCCTGCTGGCGCTGCCGCGCTGGCGCGTCGGCGCCAGCCGGGCGCTCCTCGTCGCGGCCGGCCTGCTGCTCGTCCTGAGCCCGTGGCTGGCCCGCAACTGGCTCGCCCACGGCACGGCCGGCTCCGAGAGTGCGCTCGGCGAGGCGCTGATCGCGCGGACGATTCGCCACGACCGGGGCTTCGTCTACGACGACCCGGCCCGTCCCGATCCCGATCCGGTCCGCGCCGCCGCCCGCCGGATCATCCAGGAGGAGGCGAACGGAGAGGCGTCCGGCGGCACCATCTCCGCCCATATCCGTGACGAGCTTGGGCTGACCCAGGCCCGGACGAACGCCCTGCTGCGCGACCTCGCCATCGACGTCATCCGGCAGCGCCCCGCCCACTACGCCGCGACGACGGGCGACATGGCCTGGCAGCTCTTCCGGGGCGTCAACGAGCGCCTGCGCGGGAACTGGCGCGAGCGCACGACTCGGAACTGGGACAACCAGTGGGATCCTCGCCTGGCGACCCTCCTCGATCCGGAGACCCCCGCCGAGGGCGCCGCCTACGAGCGCGCCGACGCCCTGACGAGCGCCTTCCAGCCCTGGCGCTGGCGCGGGGCGCTCACCTGGCTGTTCGGCATCGGGGCGCTGGCGGCATTGCTCCTGCCGCGCTTCCGCCTCGGTCTGTTGCCGGCGCTCGCGGTCGTCGCGCTCGTCGTCCTCGCGGCGGCCCTCGACGGCCTCGTCTGGCGTTACCGCTACCCGGTCGACCCGGCCCTGTTCGTCGTCGCGGCGGGCGGGATCGCGGCACCGCTCTGGATCGCCCGAGCCCTGATCGCGCGCCGGTCCGCTCGTTCATTGCCCCACGGGGCCGCGGCTCGGCACTCTTCGAGCACCGAGCCCAGCCCGGCGCCGGGCCCGTGAGCCCCCGCCCCATGCCCCGTCGACCCCATCCCACCTCGCAGGAGCGGCCCCCATGGTCTCGCGCGTGAACGTGGCGCTGATCGGCGCCGGGCTGATGGGCTCCTTCCACGCCGAGACGCTCGCCCGGCGGGTACCGGGCGCGCGGCTGGCCGCGATCGTCGACGCCAACGTCGAAGGCGCGCGGCGCCTCGCGGGCGAGCTGGGCCTTGAGGACATCCGAGTTGAGCCGAGCCCGGAGGCCGTTCTGGCCGATCCGAGTATTCGGGCTGTGGCCATCGCGACGCCGGCCCGCTTCCACGCCGAGCTGATCGTGGCGGCAGCCCGGGTCGGCAAGCCGGTCTTCTGCGAGAAGCCCCTCGCCCACACCCTCGAGGAGGCCGACCGCGCACTCGCGGCCGTCGAGCGGGCCGGGACGTTCCTGCAGATCGGCTTCCAGCGGCGCTTCGACAAGGGCTGGCGACGCGCATACGACCTCGCCCGCGACGGCACCCTGGGGGACATCCACCTCCTGCGGTCGATCACCCGCGACCCGGCCGTCCCCCGCCCCGAGGGGCCGCTACCCTGGGCGATCTTCCTGGAGACGATGATCCACGACTTCGACGTCCTGCGCTGGCTGGCCGGCAGCGAAGCGGCAGAGGTCTCGGCGATGGGCGGGGCGCTCGGCTGGAAGGAAGATCGGGCGCCCGGCTTCCTCGACACGGCCGTCGCGAGCGTCCGCTTCGCGAGCGGCGCGCTCGGGGCGGCCGACGTCAGTTTTCAGGCGGCCTACGGCTACGACGTTCGCGCCGAGGTGTTCGGGACCGGGGGGATGGTCGCCGTCGGCGACGGGCGGGTCGACTCGGCGACCGTCCACACCGCCGCCGGCGTCAGCCGCGCCCAGGCGTACTGGTTCAAGGACCTGTTCGCGGACGCCTACGTCGCCGAGCTGGCCCACTTCGTCGCGTGCGTCCGGACCGGCACCCCGCCTGCCGTCACCGGCGCCGACGGGCGCGCCAGCCTGGCGATGGCGTTGGCCGCGATCGAATCGGCCCAGACCGGGCGGGTCGCGTCCGTCGCACGGTAGGCCCTCCCGGCGCGGACCGAGCGGGGCTATCATCAACGGCATGTCGAGCGGGTCGACCGATGCCGCCGAGGGTGAGCATCCGAGTGCCGAGCGGCCTCGAGACGATGCTCCGGCAGACGATCAGACGAGCGCCGGGCGCTGGGATCGCTGGGCAGGGCTCACTGCCCTGATCCTCGTCTCGATCGGGTTCGGGGCGATCTCGCCGGCCCTGGCCGCCCTCCTCGGCGAGTTCGGCGGCGGCGCGTCGCTCGGCGCCATCCTCGTCGCCAGCCTGGGAGCCGGGCGCCTCGCCGGCGGCTTCCCGGCCGCCATGATCGTCGACCGGATCGGAACCGGTCGCGTCATCCTGGCCGGGACGCTCACGTTCCTGATCGGGTCGCTCGTCGCAGCGGCGGCGCCGGCGTTCCCGGTGCTCGCGTTCGGGCGCTTCGTCCAGGGCGTGGGACTCGGGATCGTCCCGGCCGGCGTCCTGGCGGTCATGATGGCCGGGGCGCGTGCCGAGCAGGCTGGCGGGTCGATGGCCCTCTACCAGTTCGGCCTGACGTTCGGCGGGGCGCTCGGTCC
>JALYGH010000388.1 GCA_030777205.1 Chloroflexota bacterium | reverse complement strand
CGCCATCGGCGCCATGCCGTGCTTCACCATCAGCTCCAGCTCGAGCGCGTTCTCGCCGTTCGGCATCCGCGACTGGGCGCCGCAGTCGCAGCCCATCGCGATCGGCACGCCCACCTCCAGGGCCAGCCTGAACGCGGCCGCGTGGCGTGGCTCGACTGGCTCGGCACGCGCGACTCGCCAGGGCTCGGCGATCCGGCGGTGGACGTAGTAGTAGGTCGGCCCGAAGGTGGGCACCAGGTAGACGCCCTTCGCCTTCATCTTGGTCGCCTGCTCCTCGTCCAGGTAGTAGCCGTGGTCGATCGAGTCGATGCCGGCCTCGACGCCGTTGCGGATCCCGCCGATCCCGATCGCGTGGCTCAGGACCGGCCGCCCCACTTTGTGCGCCTCGTAGACCGCGGCCCGGGTCTCTTCGAGCGTGAACGCCTCGGTGTCGACGTCGGCGCCGCGGGTCGCGACGCCCGGCGACAGCATCAGCTTGATGCTGTCGACGCCGCGCTTGACGTGGTTGCGGACCTCGCGGCGGATGGCGTCGACACCGTCGACCTCGACCGCGCACCAGTCGTGGTAGTGGCCGCCGGTCGTCGTCAAGCCCCGCCCGCTGGCCAGCACCCGCGGCCCGACGATTGCGCCCTCCTCGATCGCGTCCCGCAGGTCGACGTCCAGGAAGTCGCGGGAGCCGGCGGCGCGGACTGTCGTGAAGCCGGCCATCAGGGTCCGCGTCGCCGCCGCGACCGTGCGAAACGCGGCCAGCCCGACCGGGTCCCCTTCACGGTTCGGCACGAAATCGCCGCCTGCGAGGTGGACGTGCGTGTCGATCATCCCCGGCATGAGCGTCCGCCCGCCGAGATCGATCACCGCCACGTCGGCGTCGCGGCGGCAGGCCTCGAGCGTCGTCGTCGGCCCGACGGCCCGAATTCGTCCATCGCTCACCAGCAGCGCGCCACGCTCCTCGAGCCCGCCGTTGCCGTCGATCAGCGTCCCGTTCAGGAGCAGGATTCCCATGTCGCCCCCCATTCGCGCGTCATCGCCGACACGATACGCCGTCCTGGCTGCCGCGCCACGGGCTGCTGCCGGGTAGCTTCGTGCCGGATCGGGCCCAGTGGGAGCCCCGGGAGCTGCCCCGCTACCGGACCTCGCCGGTGCGCTAGCGGACCGCCGAGGCAACGATTGGCAGAAGCCCGCGCGGGCGCGAACATCAAGCTGGCGGCGGTGGCCACCGACCTCTTCGACGACCCCGGGCGCGCGATGCTGGCGGCGCGAGGTCCGGGTCTACCGCTGCGAGGATTGCGGGACCGACGGTCCGACATCGTCCGCTCAGGCATCCGCGCTGCCCCGACGGCTGGCGATTCGGTCCGCGAGGCGGGTCGGTTCGGGGAGCCGGTACCCGCGGGCGCAGCGCATCACGAGGTCGATTGCCGAATCGAGCGAGACGCGGTGGCCGGTCGAGATGTACAGCGGGTTCGTCCGCGGGCGCGTGCGGAGCGCCGCGCCGATCACCCCCTCCCGATGTACCAGCGGCATCCAGGAACCCGGCTCCGGGCCGGGCTCCTCGGCGCGGCCGACGAGGACCGACTTGGCGCAGCCGATCGTCGGCAGGTCGAGCAGGACGCCGAGGTGGCAGGCGATGCCGAACCGACGGGGATGCGCGATCCCGTGACCGTCGACGAGCAGCAGATCCGGCGGGTGGGCGAGCGCCGCGAATGCCGCGAGCCCGACCGGTGCCTCGCGGAAGGAGAGCAGGCCGGGGATGTAGGGGAAGCTGACCGGGCGCTCGACGACCTGGCGCTCCACCAGCTCGAGCTCGGGCAGGCGCAGCACGACGAGTGCCGCCCGTCCGATCTCCGCCCCGGCCGGGTCGCGCGGGAAGCCGAGGTCGATGCCGCCGACGGTGCCGATCTCGCCAAAGCGGTCGACGCGCTCGACCTTGCCGGCCAGCTCGCGCTGGAGCGCCCGCGCCTCGGCCTCGGTCAGGTCCCAGCGGTGGATCACCCGTGCCGCCTCGTCGCCGCCCATCCGATCGTCTCCGCTCCCAACCTCTCCTCGCGGCGGCCACGACCGGTCGGCGGCTCCGCATCGGGGCGCTGTAGAGGACTACTGCATGGTTCGCGCCGTGGCGCCGACGCGAGCGGCCCGGCCATGATGACGTTGATGAAAGCACAGGACGTTCACCATCAAGCCGGGCACGCCGAGCCGCCCGGGCGCGCCGGCCCGCGATCGATCGCTCGGCGCATCAACGGTGAGCGACTGGCGATCCTCGGCTGGGGCCGCGCCGTGCTGCCCCAGTTCGCCCACCCGCTCGTGGCCGCCGGTGTCGCCGACCACAGCGGGTTCCGATCGTCGCCGCGCGACAAAGTCGAGCGCCTCGGCCGGACCTTGCGCGCGATGCTCGCGCTCACCTTCGGCACGCCACACGAGGCGGAGCAGGCGGCGCGCGGGATCGACGCGATCCACGGCCGGGTCAGCGGCCGGCTGCCGGCGGCGGTCGGCGTCTTCCCGGCCGGCACGCCCTACTCGGCGCGCGATCCGGAGCTGCTGCGCTGGGTGCACGCGACGCTCGTGGACTCGATGCTCCTGGCGTACACCCGGCTCGTCGGGCCGCTGAGCAGGGCCGAGCGGGATCGTTACTGCGCCGAGACGGCCTGGGTCGCCACGGCGCTCGGCGTCCCGGTAGAGCTGCCGCCGCAGGATACAGGGCAGCTCCGCGCCTATCTGGACGAGATGTACGCCAGCGGGAAGATCGTGGTCGGGCCGACGGGGCGGGCGCTCGGGAGGGCGCTGTTCGAGTCGAAGCCAGGACCGGCCGGGCTGGTCGATCTGCCCCTGCGGCTCTCGTACGGCCTGGTGACCGCCGGCTTCCTGTCGCCGGAGCTTCGCTCGGCGTACGGGTTCCGCTGGAGCCCGACGCACGCGGCCGCGTTCAGGACCGTGACGCGGACCGCTCGCTTGATCGTGCCGCGCCTCCCCGACCGGGCGCGGCGCTGGCCCGAAGCGCGCCGACCGCAGGGCGCCGGAAGCAGGGATCCCCGCAGCCGGCAGCGCCCGTAACACGCGGGTGGGGGGATCCGGTTGGCTCCCCCCACCCTGATTCCGACTGACCTGGAACGGGAGCTACCGCCGGTTCTCCGGCTTGTCGTAGATCTCCTTCGCCGACCGCACGAACACGGCGAGCGCGTCGGCGGGCTTCTGCTTCTTGACGAGCACGTCCTGGAGCAGATCGCCGATGAGGAACTTCGTCGTCAGCTCGGAGATAGCGCCCAGCGGGGCCGAGCTATACGACATGATGCGACCGTTGCTGATGATGTTCTGGTACTCCGAGTAGAGCTCCTGCTTCCAGAGAGGGGCGTTGATCATCTCCTTGTAGACCGGGATGAATCGGCCCTGGAGCTGGTCGTTGATGTAGGTGGAGTACCAGGACGGCTCGATGAAGCCCTTGAGCAGCTCGAAGGCCGCCTCGCGGGCCTTGCCGTTCTTGAAGACGCCCTGCCCCCAGACGTCGACCTGCCCGAACGATCCGGCCGGGCCGGCCGGGTAGCTGTAGAACTTCGTCGCCTTGGCCAGCTCCGGCTTGTTCTGGAGCAGCCAGTTGTAGACGCTCGTCGGGTTCGAGGTCACGACGAGCTGCTCGCTCTGGTAGCCCTGGTTGTTATGGGTATTGTCCCAGCCCACGGCACCCGGCGGGATGATCTGGTCCTCGGCGAACATGGCATTCACCAGTTCGAGCGTCTTGACCCAGGACTCATCGCCTTCCTTGACCGCGAGCGTACCGTCGTCGTTCTGGAGCTTGCCGCCGAACGTCCAAAGCATCCCAAGGAAGTGATTGTTCGTGTCGTCAATCCGTCCGAGCGTCATGCCGTAGTAGTAGAGCGGCGGCTTAGTGAGCTGCTTGCCCTGCTGACGGAACTCGTCCCAGTCCTTCGGGTACTTCAGCCCGGCCTGGTCGAGCAGGTCCTGACGGACGTGGAACGGCCAGGCGTTGACGGCCATCGGCGCCGCCCACCACTTGCCGTCGAAGGTCAGCGTCTGCTCGACCGGCTGCCAGTAGCCGCCCTGCTGCGACACCGTCGGCGCCACGATCTCGGTGACGTCGACGGTCTGGCCCTGGATCCGCCAGTACTGATTCTGATAGTCGAACAGGCGGTAGATATCAGGCGGCGTGCCGGCCTGGACGGCCGCATTGAAGCGGTCGGTGCTTGCCGAGCCCGACGGCAGCTCCTCGAAGGTCAGGTTGAACCCCTTCTCCTTCGAGATGGCCTGGAAGCGCTCGTTCATAAGCGCCGTGACCTGCGGCAGGTAGTCGAGTGGCTGCCAGACGACCACCGTGGAGCCGGCGGCCGACGCCCCCGCAGCCGGCTTCGCCTCAGTCTTGGCTGCCGGCTGCGCGGCCGGCGCGGCCGGCTTGCTCTCGGCGGGCTTACTCTCCGCCGGCTTCGTCTCTGACTTCGTCGCCGGCGAAGTCTGCTGCCCGCCGCAGGCCGCGACGATCGACATCGCGGCCGTGCCACCGAGCACGCCCAGGAACCGTCGCCGTGAGAACACCCGATCAGACGCCATCGTTCCCTCCACCCATCTTTGGAGTGCGGATATCGGTGAAAACCTCGAGCTGGGGCCGATGCTCAGCTCTTGACCGCTCCCGCCGTCCAGCCGGCGATCACCCAGCGCTGGCCGAACAGGTACAGCAGGAGCGGCGGGATCGACATGACGGTCGCGGCGGCCATCATCTGGCCCCAGTACGTGACGTCGCCGACCGCATACGCGGTAAGGCCGATCGGCGCGGTCATCTTGTCCTTCGCCTGGAGCAAGACGAGCGCGTAGAGGAATTCGTTCCAGGACAGCGTGAAGGCGAACACGGCGACGACGACGACGGCCGGCGCTGACAGGGGCAGGACGATTCGCCAGAGGATCGTCGGACGGCTCGCGCCGTCGACCATCGCCGCCTCTTCAAGCTCGAGGGGAATCGTCTTGAAGTAGCCCATCAGCATCCAGGTAGCGAATGGCACTGAGAATGTCAGATGTGCCAACGTGATCCCTAGCAACGAGTCGCGCAAGCCCAGATTGGTCATCATCACGTAAAGCGGGATGAACAGGATCGTGCCGGGCGCCAGGTAGGCGTACACCAGCACGCGCGCCAGCCCCGCGCGGCCCATGAAGCTGAGCCGCGTCAGCGCGTAGCCGGCCATCGACCCCAACACGACCGCGATCAAGGTCGTACCGAGGGCCACCACCGTGCTGTTCTTCAACTGCGTCGCCAGTTGGGACGTGCCCGAGAAAACCTTGGCGTAATGCTCGGCCGTCAGGGCGGTCGGGATGAGCGAGACGACCGGCGTGTACAGGTCGACGTCCGACCGCAACGACGTGGCGAGCTGCCAGTAGAAGGGGAAGATCGTCCAGATGCCGAGGATCGCCAGCAAGAGATAGCCGGCCAGGAAGTAGCCGCGGTTCTTCCGGGCCAGCCAGGACCAGACCGGGATGGAGCGTTCGGACGCCGCGGACCGGGCGCGCAACGAGACGTCGGCCACGAATCAGCCCTCCGTGCGCAGCATGCGCCTGGTGAGGAAGTAGATCATCAGGGCGAAAATCGGGAAGAACATCAGCGGGATCGTCGACGCGATGCCGAGATCGTAGGCGCGCATCCCCTGGCTCACCGCGAGCAGCGGGAAGGTCTCGGTGGCGCCGCCGGGGCCGCCGTTGGTGAGGATGTAGATGAACTGAATCGAGTTCGTCGTCCAGATCGTCGACAGCATCACGGTGACCAGGATGACGCTCGTCATGTTCGGCAGGGTAATGTGCCAGAAGCTCTGGGCGGTCGAGGCGCCGTCGAGCTCCGCCGCCTCGTACATCTCAGATGGGATCGCCTGAAGACCGGCCAGGAACGTCATCGTCCAAAACGGCGTACCCTGCCAGACCGCCGCCAGCAGCACCGACCAGAGGGCCAGATCCGGGCTGGCCAGGAACAGGATTGGGCGGTCGATCAATCCGGCGCCCATCATCCAGTTGTTGGCGACGCCGTTGACGTCATTGTAGATCCATTTCCAGGAGTAGGCCCCGACGATCGCCGGAATCGACCAGGGTAGGAACAGCAGCGTCCGCCAGAAGTGGCGGGCGCGGATGTGGGCGTTCAGGATCAGCGCGCTGACGAGCCCGACGATGAACTTGCCGACGATTGCGCCGCCGACGTAGAGCAGGGTGACCTTCACGGAGTTCAGGAAGTCGCCGTGAATGCGGGCAGTCGAGTCGAACAGGAGTTTGTAGTAATTGTCGAGGCCGATGAACCGACCGGCGCCGCCTACCTTGACGTCCTGAAGGCTCAGCCAAAACGAGTAGCCCAGCGGGTAGGCGACCAGGCCGAGCACGACGATCAAGACGGGTAGCGTGAACGCATACCCTAAAGCCCAGTCCCGGCCGAACAGGTGACGCCGCTGCGGCGTCGCTACCGCCACGCGTCTGGCAGCTACATCGGTGACGCTCACGCGCACCTCCTCCGCATCCTCGCGGGTCGTGATGCCGGGTGCCTGGCGCGGACCGCGATGGCCACCATCAGCCCCCGGTCGGATCACACATTGAAATCCATCTCGGGACAGCGTGCTGCCGGCGTCCTTCCCGGCCGCCGGCATTCCGTGGGTGTAGGATAGCACTCCGCATACCACCTGCGCGGAGGGTTTCGCCCCCGTGAGTGCCAGGACGGCGTCAGGCACGCCCGTCGAGCGCCGACCGCCCGGGATGCACGTCGTTCCGGGGGCACTCCTGGGCGTGCGCCGCGCGGTCTGGTACCCTCGATCATACCGACATGGGAGGAATCTCAGATGGTTGAAACCGGCAAGATGGCGTGCTGGATGGGCTTCGGGAAGGGCTTCGAGATCCGCGAGTACCCGGTGCCCGACCCCGAGCCGGGCGCCGTGGTCATCAAGGTCGCGCTGGCCAACGTCTGCGGGTCCGACATGCACTACTGGAAGGGCGAGCAGGACTACGCGAAGATGGGCCGCCCGTTGCCGCTCAACACCGGCCACGAGCACACCGGGACGGTCTACAAGCTCGGGGCCGGCGTGACCACCGACTCGACCGGGCAGCCGCTCCAGGAAGGTGACCGGGTCATCTACCGCTACTTCAACCCCTGCGGCCGTTGCAAGATGTGCCTCAACCGGCACTTCATGTCCTGCCCGACGCGCCAGGCGAACTTCCTCGTCTCCTGCGAGGCCTGGCCGCACTTCCAGGGCGGGTACGGCAAGTACTTCTACCTCCGCCCGAACCACGCGATCTTCAAGACGCCGCCGGAGATCACCGACGACATGGCGGCCGGCATCAACTGCGCCTTCACCCAGGTCTACGCCGGGCTCGACATCGCCGGGCTCAAGGCCGGGCAGAACGTCGTGATCCAGGGCGCCGGCGGCCTCGGCGTCTACGCCTGCGCCGTCGCCCGCGAGATGGGCGCGGCCCAGGTGGTGGTGATCGACGGTGTGGACGAGCGGCTCGAGCTGGCGAGCCAGTTCGGCGCCGACGAGTTCGTCGACCTGCGCGAGTACAACACCCCCGAGGCGCGGATCGAACGGGTGCGCGCGCTGACCGAGGGCTGGGGCGGCGACATCGTGATGGAGCTCGTC
>JALYGH010000387.1 GCA_030777205.1 Chloroflexota bacterium | reverse complement strand
CTTCATGCGCTTCTTGCCCTCGGCCTGCTTCTCGAGCAGCTTGCGCTTGCGCGAGACGTCGCCGCCATAGCACTTCGCCAGCACGTTCTTCCGCATCGCGCGGATCGTCTCGCGGGCGATGATCTTGCTGCCGATCGCGGCCTGGACCGGCACGTCGAACAACTGGCGCGGGATCAGCTCGCGCAGCTTCTCGACGAGCGCCCGGCCCTGCGGATACGCCTTGTCGGTGTGGACGATGATCGACAGCGCGTCGACCGGCTGCTGGTTCACCATGACGTCCAGCTTGACCAGGTTCGAGGCGCGGTAGTCGGCGTACTGGTAGTCGAGCGAGGCGTAACCCTGGGTGCGCGACTTGAGCTGGTCGTGGAAGTCGACGATCAGCTCGGCCAGCGGCATCTCGTAGCTTAGGAGGACTCGCTGCTCGTCGAGATACTCCATCTTCTTGTAGACGCCGCGCCGGGCCTGGACCAGCTCCATCAACGTGCCGATGTAGCGGCTGGGCACGATGATGCTCAGGTCGACCCAGGGCTCCTCGATGCGCGCGATGTGGTTCGGGGGCGGGAGCAGGGCCGGGTTGTCGACCTCGAGCATCTCGCCGTCCGTGGTGTAGACGTGGTACGCGACGCTCGGCGCCGTGATGAGCAAATCGAGGTTGTACTCGCGCTCCAGCCGCTCGCGGACGATCTCCATGTGCAGCATGCCGAGGAAGCCGCAGCGAAAGCCGAACCCAAGCGCGACCGAGCTTTCCGGCTCGTAGAGCAGGGAGGCGTCGTTCAGGCGGAGCTTCTCCAGTGCGTCGCGCAGGAGGCCGTAGTCGTCGTTCGCCGTCGGGTAGAGGCCGGCGAACACCATCGGCTTGGCCGGGCGGTAGCCGGGCAGCGGCTCGGCGGCCGGCGTGGCGGCCAGGGTGATCGTGTCGCCCACTTGCAGCTCGCGCACGTCCTTCAAGCCGGTCGCGATGTAGCCGACTTCGCCGGCGACGAGCCGCTCGACCGGCTGCATTTGGGGCTGGAACGCCCCGACCTCGAGCACCTCGGCCCGCTGGTCGTTCGCCATCATCTTGATCCGCTGGCCGACGGCGACCTCCCCGTCCACGAGCCGAACGTAGGCGATGACGCCCTTGTAGGGATCGTAGTGGGAGTCGAATACGAGCGCTCGGAGGGGTCCGTTCGCCCGTCCCGACGGCCGCGGTACGCGCTTGACGATTGCCTCGAGGACCTCGTCGATGCCGAGGCCCTGCTTGGCCGAGGCGAGGATGCACTCGTCGCCCGGCAGCCCGACGACGTCCTCGATCTCCTTGCGGACGCGCTCGGGGTCAGCGTTCGGCAGGTCGATCTTGTTGATGACCGGGATGATCTCGAGGCCGTGGTCGATCGCGAGGTAGACGTTGGCGAGCGTCTGGGCCTCGACGCCCTGGGCGGCGTCGACGACTAGGATGGCGCCCTCGCAGGCCGCGAGGCTGCGCGACACCTCGTAGGCGAAATCCACATGCCCGGGCGTGTCGAGCAGGTTCAGCTCGTACTCCACCCCGTCGGCGGCCGTGTACAGCATGCGGACCGCCTTGGCCTTGATCGTGATGCCGCGCTCGCGCTCCAGCTCCATCTGGTCCATGACCTGATCGGACATCTGGCGCAGCGCGAGCGTACCGGTCACCTCGAGGAGGCGGTCGGCGAGCGTGGACTTGCCGTGGTCGATGTGCGCCACGATGCAGAAGTTGCGGATGTGCTGCTGGGACACGGCTCCGACCTGTCGCGTACACGAAACACGCCCGCCGACTCCTCCGCCAATGGGCGGCTCCGGCGGGCGCTTGCCGTCACAGTATACCAGAGGCGGCATGGCCGCTCGGCTGATCCCGACCGCCGAATCGCCGAACGGCTGCCCTCCCAGCGGTCGGGCCACTCGGGTCGCCTCACATCGTCGCCTCACATCCTGGAGCCCACAAGAGCCGGGGCGGCCGCCTTGCACTAGAATGGTGTCGCTGCCCAGGAGGGCGGCACAGATATTGCCTAAGCGCGGGCGAAGCGCGACGCGCGCGGGAGGGAGACGAGGGTGGCGGAACAGCTCCCACCGACCGAGCGACAGTCGATTCGGCAGCTCCTACGGCGCATCATCAATGGCTTCAACGGTGTTGTCGATCGGCAGGTCCAGCTCGTCAAGCAGGAGATCAAGGAAAATGTCGTCGAGGCCCTCCAGGCCGGCAAATCGCTGGCGATTGGCGCGGGGATCGCGATCGTCGGCGCCTTGATCCTGCTCGACGTAATCGTCATGGCCATCGTGCTCGGGCTCAACTGGATCAGCGACCGGTTTCTCGGGGGCCCGTGGCTGGGCTGGGTCTTCATCCTCGTCATACTCGCGGTGACGTTCTACGTCGCATTCCGGTTCGTGATGCGCGGATTGCGGGAGATCAAGATCACGCCGCTCGACCGGACCCGGACGACGCTGAAGGAGGACGTGCGGTGGGCGCGACAGCTGCTGACACGCAACGGGAGATAGAGGAGATCCGCAAGGATGTCTCCTCGGCGGCGCGCGAGCTGCGACACCGCGTCCTCCGCGCGACCGACCCGAAGAACGTCACCACAGCCGTCGAGGAGCACCCGGCTGCCCTGGTGGGCGTCGGCCTCGGTGCGGCCGGCATCGGCGGCATCTTCGCCGCCCGCGCGATCATCGAACGCCGCCGGCAGCGGCAGCCACGGGAGCGGATCAGGCGCGCGGCACTCGCGGCCGCCGCGGAGATCAGCGAACGGCTCGAGCAGGTGCGCGAGTCGCTCCCGGTCGAGGTGCGGCTCGGCACGCAGGCTGCGGATGGGGAACGCGGCGAGTCCGCCCCTGTCGAAAGGAGTAATCCGAGCGTGGTGAAGCGGGTACTGTGGGCCGGCCTGGTGGCCGCCATGATGGCGCTCGGGGGCTTGGTTGCCCGGCGCGCCAGTTCGACGATCTGGCGCTCAGTGTTGCGCGAAGAGCCGCCGACCAAGAGCATCTGAGTCGTCAGTCCTCTTCGACGACGGGGCGCGCCGGCAGCACGATCGCCGAGCGCGCCCCGGTTCGTCCGCAGGGGCACGTCGACAGGTCCAGTCGCGTCGCGTAGCCGGTCCAGTAGCGGACCAGCGGGCTGCCCTCGCGGGTGAGGTGGGTGACGAGAAGGGCGCCCGGCCGTCCCTCGGGCAATGGCGTCAGCGTCGCCGGATCGACCACTTCGATCAGGTAGTGGTCCGGCGGCCAGTGCAGGCCGGTCCGCGCCGCGCATTCGAAGGCCAGCATCGGGCCGACGCGCGGGTGGCCGAGGACCACGAACGGGTCCGGCGTGCCCGCCTCGGGCGCGCGGAGCCCCGCGGCCGGCACGGTCATCCGCCAGGTTGCCCGTGTCGGCGAGGCCGACACGGCGCCGGCACCGGTGTCGCGGGATCCGATCTTCCCGAGGCCGGCGGCGACGGCGGCCTCCGCCGCGA
>JALYGH010000386.1 GCA_030777205.1 Chloroflexota bacterium | reverse complement strand
GGGTGAGGCTCGCTCGATTCTATGGCCGGCGCGGGCGACCCGGGCCGGCCGCGCCGTCACAGCCCCGGTACCGCGGCGCCACAATGCCGAACGTCGCCGACTTGCCCGCCCGAACGGGCACCGACGTCGGACCCGATCATGCCGAGGTGACCCGTACAGGCGAGCGCGAGCGGCAGATCGTTCGCGCCGGGGAGTCGTCGCTCGGGTGCTCCGAGGTGCCGTCTGTTCGGGCGCCGAGCGCGGCTCGGTCGGCAGCTACGAGGCGGGTGCGTCGGCGCACCCGCCTCGCTTCGTGCGCGAGGACGGACAGAGAGGGCCGAGGGTCAGGCGCAGACGGGGGCGTCGGCCCGCCAGCGGTTGAACGTCGGATCCTCGGCCCGGGCCAGTCGCTCGCGGGCGGTCAGCCACATCTGCGCCCAGGTCGCCGGGTCGCGCAGGACCGTCTCGGGGCGGCTGGCGCTGCGGGCGACGAAGCCGGGGAAGGCCGGGCGCCCGGTCGGCTGGCCGACCGGCTGGTAGCGCAGGTCGAGGCTGATCCGGACCTGGTCCTCGGTCGTGTTCTCTAGCGAGGAGTGGACGGTCCGCTGCGTCATCAGCAGGATGCTGCCGGCCCGCATTGGCAGCTCGACCGCGCGGTCGAGATCGAGCAGGCTGTAGGGGATGGTCGGGCCGCGGTCAGATGTCGGGCAGTGATCGGCGAGGCCACCGCGGTGACTGCGCGGTATGACGCGCATGCAGCCATTGTCGAGCGTGGCTTCGGTGAGCGGCAGCCAGACGGTCAGGATCGTCGCCTCGTCGGCCTCCGGCAGGACGACGCCGTTGTCCTGGTGCCAATCCACGGCGGTGATGAGTCCGTTGCGCTTCCCCTTCGCGACGGCGCGGGCCGGCAGCTTGGTGCGGATGTGCTGGACCGGGTTCGAGTAGATCTCCGGGCCGACGAGCGATTCCACCACGTCGAGCAGCTTCGGGTTGGTGAGAACGTTGAAGACGGCCGGCCCGTGGTGCATCGGCGTGTCGTACTTGACGCCCTTCTGGGGCAGGCTGATGTCGAAGTGCTGCGGGAAGTTGCGCCCGCTCTCCGCGCAGATCGCGACGAGGCGGTCGACGAACGGCAGCCCCTTGTAGGCTGAACGGATCGCCCCCTCGGCCAGTAGCGAGGCCGCGATGCCGTCCAGGACGCGATCGTACTCGTCGAATACGGGCTGCAGGTCCTCGCGCGGGTCGAGCACGTCCTCGACGACGAGGTAGCCCTCTTCCTCGAATTGCTGGCGCTGCGCGGCGCTCAAGCCGGGCATAGATTCCTCCCTGTGGCGATGCTCCTCACTACCCTATTGTGCCCCATGTGCCACCTGTCTACAATGGACGCGCCCGCAGGTGTCCCGGCGTCGCGCGGGCGGGGGGGAGGGGAGAATCCGCCCATCGGTCGGGTCACGTGCCCGCCGGCCACAGCCGCTCGTGCCGCCATCCGGATGTCCGGGCGTCGCTGCCCGGCGTCCTCGCGCCCGTGGAGGTCGCGCCGCATGACCGCGTTGGACTGGTTCCTGGTCATCGGGATCAACCTCGCCATCGTGTTGTATGGCGTGTTCTTCGTCCGGTCGAAGGGGAGCAGCTTCGACTGGTTCCTCGCCTCGCAGAGCCTGCCCTGGTGGGCGATCGGGTTGTCCGCCTTCGGCACGGCGGTCGACATCGGCGACTACACGGCGGTCGCCGGCGGGTCCTACCGGTTCGGGCTGTCCCAGCTTGCCCAGTGGTGGCTCGGCATCGCGGTCGGGTGGTTCATCGTCTCGTTCTTCGTGATCCTGCCCGCCTACCGCAGCGGTGTGTTCACCAACGCCGAGTGGCTCGAGTTCCGCTTCGGCCCGGCCACGCGCGTGCTGGCGGTGCTGATCAACACGATCTCGCGCGCGAACGTCACCGGCAACATTTACTTCTCGATCTTCCTCGTCCTGAACGTCATCGCGGGCGTCGGGGATGCCGTCGCCTGGGCGGTCGTCGTCGCCATCGCCGTCCTGAGCGTCCTGTACATCGTCACGGGCGGCCTGCGGTCGGACGTCATCACCGACTCTATCCAGTCGGTCGTCATGATCGTCGCCTCGATCATCCTGTTCTCCGCGGTCTGGAACGCGGTCGGCGGCTGGTCGGGCGCGACCGAGAAGCTCGCGGCGATCGACCCGACCTTGCCGGACACGCTGCTGCACGTCGGCGGTTACTCGCCGGGCGGCGTCCCGGCGATCGTCGTCGTCATCAGCTTCATCGTCACCCTGACGATGTACGTCACCATCAACCAGTACGAGTGGATCCGTTTCCTCGGCAGCCGCTCGGAGTGGGACATGCAGATGGGCGCGGTGGTCGCCTCGGTCCTGACCGCCGTCTGCGTCTTCTTCAACCTGATGATGGGACCGCTCGGCCGGATCGACTTCCCGAACCTCCAGGTGGTCGACCAGGTCTACCCGCTGCTCGTCTCCACGTACCTCGGGCCGGGCCTCGTCGGGCTGGTGGTGGCCGGCATGATGGCGGCCGCCTTCTCGACGTTCGACTCGATCGGCGTCGGGATATCCTCGCTATGGGTCCGCGACATCTACGCCCGCTTCATCAACCGGACCGCCGATGACGCCCACTACACCAGGGTCGGGAAGACACTCGTGCCAGTCATCCTGGCGCTGGGCTTCGTGTTCGCGCCGGCGCTCGGTGGGGGGATGCTGGCGTTCTACCTGCGCCTGGCCGGCGCGATCCAGGTGCCCTTGATGACGACGATCTTGATGGGCGCGCTGACCCCGGTCCGCCGGGAAGCCGGCATCTGGGGCCTGCTGGCCGGGCTCGCCTACGGGCTGTTCGCCATCGCGGCCGACATGCAGGCCTGGCCGCTGCCGCCGATCGTCATCAGCACCTGGTGGTCGTTCATCTGGAACATCATCATCCCGGCGACCGTCATGCTCGCCGTCTCGAAGGCGATGGACGCGGCGCGCGGCCCGGCCCCGGCCGACACCCTGTTGGGCCTGACCTACGCCCGGTCGGCGGTGGGCGTCGCGGGGCAGCAATCAATCATCAACCGGCGACTGGACGCGATCGGCGGCACCTGGCTCGAGAAGACGCTCGACGAGTTCCAGCCCCGCCCGCGCCATCCGTTCAAGGATGTGGGGCCGCTGCCCCTCTACCTGCGGCCGGGCGCGTATGCGGTCGCCTACCTGGTGATCTTCGCGACGCTGATCTTCGTGGTGCTCTGGTGACGTCGGCGGTCGGCCGATGACGACCTCGGCGGCCGTCAGGCTTCGGGTCCACGCACCGTCGATCGACGCCGGCGCGGCGACGGCCCTGCTGCGGCGGCAGGCGGTCGGGCCGACGAGCCCGCGCCGACTGGTCGGGCGGGCGGTGGAGGCGCTCGTCGGCGTCGACCTCGTGCTGGTGCCGCACTGGTACTGCCGCTTCCCGGTCGTCGCCACGAGCCGAGCCGGGACGGAGCGCCGCGACGCCTGGGTGATGGTCGACGGCCTGGAGGGGCGGGTGCTGCGCCTGCCCGCCGCGCCCGACTTCGAGG
>JALYGH010000385.1 GCA_030777205.1 Chloroflexota bacterium | reverse complement strand
GGCCACCGGCCTGGCGGATCACTCCGGGCGTGGGGTGACGCCCGGAGTCCGCTCAGACGGCCACGCGGACGCTCTTCTTGGCCTTCGCCCCCAACGTGGGAGTGGTCAGCAGCGGTCCGGAAGAGGGGCCGGCGATCTCGTGTTCGAGCCGACCGCGCTCGCCGAGCCAGCGGAGGAAGGTGAGCCGGCGCAGGTCGAGATCGCGCGGCTCTTGCACGAACATCTGCAGCGTGCTGTCGTATCGTCCCATCGCGGCCATCGTTCCACTCCGTTCCCGCCGTAGGTCGCGGCGCCGACAGGACTGGCGGTGTCCGGCGACCTCGATCTCTTGTGGGTCTCTGCGCCCTCGCGCCCCTACATGCACGGAGCGTGCCGTAAGTGCCGTCGCGTTCACACTGTCGCGAACTTTGTGACGTAGCCGGTACGCCTACGAAACGGCGTAACGCTCGACCGCCGCCTCGTCGAACACCAGCCCGAGGCCGAGCCGCGTCGGCACCTCGACCGCGCCGTCGCGGATCGCAAGCTTCTCGGCCATCAGCGGCTGGGCCCAGGGCATGTATTCGAGGAAGATCGCCGTCGGTGACGCGGCCAGGACGTGGACCGATAGCTCGGGGAACAGGTGGCTGGCCAGCGGCAGCCGCCAGGCGTCGGCGATGGCCGCCACCTGCTGCCAGCCGGTGATCCCGCCGACGCGCTGCAGGTCGGGCATGAGGATGTCCGCCGCCCGCGCCTCGACGAGGGTGCGGAAGCCCTGGGGGAGATAGCTGTTCTCGCCGGTCGCGACCTGGACGGCGAGCTCGCGTGCGACGAGGGCGTGGCCATCGACGTCGTCGTGATCGACCGGCTCCTCGAGCCAGAAGAGGTCGAACGGTTCGAGCGCCCGTCCGACGGCGACCGCCCGCTGGGGTGTCCAGGCCTGGTTGGCGTCGGCCATCAGTACGACCTCGCCGCCGACGGCCTCCCTGACCCGCTGGACGGCTTCAAGGTCCTCGCCCGGTTCGGCCCGCCCAAGCCGCATCTTCATCGCGCCGTGGCCGGCCGCCTTGAACTCGCGCGCCTGGGCCGCGACATCGGTCGACGACCCCAGCCAGAGCCCGGCGCTCTGGTAGGCGGGTACGCGCGTGCCGGCCGCCCCGAGCAGCATCGCGACGGGCGCGTCGTAGGCCTTACCCTTGATGTCCCAGAGCGCCATGTCGATGCCGGACAGGGCGAAGGTCGCGATGCCGCCGCGCCCGAGCAGGTTGTTCGCGCGGTCCATGAGCCCGTAGCAGCGGAGGGTGAGTATCGGATCCTCGCCGTCGAGCACGCCGCCGAGGTACGCGAGCAACGACTGGACCGCACGCGCCTGCTCGACGCCGAATGCCTGGAGGTAGCTGTGCCCGACCACGCCTCGGTCGGTGTGCACCGCCACGAGGATCAGGGCTACCCGATCCGTCTGGCGGATGGCCGAAACGATCGGGATGTCGAGCGGGACCAGGACGACCCGCGACCGGACGCCGGTGATCTTCATCCGTCAGGCTCCCCCCGCGCGCCGGCCACTCAACGGTGGCCTCGCCCCCGGATGCGGGCCCCGGCCAGAGAAGATGGCACGGAGCTCAAGCTGCTCAGTTGCGGCGGCCGCGAAGGTCGGCGGTGCGCCGGAGCGTCTCCAGAAAGCGCGGGGCGTGCGTCGCCAGCGAGAAGCGCTCCTCGACCGTCTGGCGGCCGGCCTCCCCCATCCGCCGTCGCAGCGTCGGATCCTCGACGAGCATCGACAGCTTCTCGATCCACTCCTCGGTGGTCGTCGCCAGCAGGCCGTTCTCGCCATCCTGGACGATGTCGGTCGTGATGCCGACCGGCGAGCAGACCGGCGGCACCGCACAGGCCATGTACAGCAGCGCCTTGAAGCCGCACTTCCCGCGCGTCCACTCGGTGTCCGGCATCGGCATGATGCCAATGTCGAAGCTGTGGAGGTCGGACAGCTCGTGCTCGAGCCGCCAGCGGTCCACGGTCAGGGCCGGGCTAACCGGCGGGACGTAGCTGCCGCCGATCGCGCGGATCTCGACCTCGGGATAGCGGCGCGTGATCTCGGCCAGCGCGTCGCCGACCATCTTCAGGTACGGCGCGGTGGTGTTGCTCCCCATCCAGCCAATGACGACCTTCTTGCCATCCCCGTTCGGCGGGCCGCCCGGCGGCGGCGCGAACTGGGAGGTGTCGACCGGGGTCGGGATGACCGTGATGTTGCGGTTGTAGGCCGAGGCGTACGCCTTCAAGTTCTCGTTGCCGGCGATCACGGTCGTCGAGAGATTGACGATCCGGGCCGTCTTGCTCGGCCGCTTCAGCAGGCCGACTGTCCGGCTCGTCACGCCCGTATTGAGCAGGTAGATCGCGTCGTCGAAGTCGAAGACCAGGGGGCGGCCGGTCTGCGCCAGCCGCTCCTCGATGAACGGGCCGCCGACCGGGAACGCCTCGCGATGGACGAAGATCAGGTCGACGTCCTTCGCGCGGTAGACGTCGAGGAACCGGCTCAGCGTGCTCGACCCGAGCGACGCCACCTTCCGGACCATGCTGCCCGGCGCGTAGCGAATGTTGTACAGGTCGCTCGACATGAACGGACGCAAGATCGGCTCGACGCCGTGGCGCTCGAGGTACGGGAAGTACTGCTCGACGCGGAGGCGGTTCGACGGGGCTTCGGTCGGATATGGGACGAGGAAGAGGACTTTCACGGAGAAACCTTGTTAGCCTCGGTGGAGGGAGATCAGCGGGTGGCGAGAGGAGCCGAATCGTCCGCGGCGCGCAGCCAGGCGACCGTCCGCTCCAGCCCCTCCTCGAAGGTCACCGACGGCTCGTAGGCGAGCAGCCTGCGGGCCTTGCCGATGTCGGCGAGCGAGTGTTGCACGTCGCCGGGCCGCCGGTCGCCGAACCGCGGCTCGATCGACGTGCGCAGGATGCGGTTGAGTGCCCCGACCAGGTCGAGGAGGGTGTAGCGAGCGCCGCAGGCGATGTTGATCGCCTCGCCGCCAACCTCGGGCGCCTCGGCGGCCATGAGGTTCGCCTGGACGACATTGTCGATGTAAGTGAAGTCGCGCGACTGGGTGCCGTCGCCATGGATGAGCGGCCGCTCGCCCCGCGCCATGATCGCGATGAACTTCGGAATGACCGCCGCGTAGTCCGACGACGGATCCTGAAACTGTCCGAAGACGTTGAAGTAGCGCAGCGACACCGCCTCGACTCCGAACAGGCGAGTGAAGACCGCGCCGTAGTACTCGCCGGAGAGCTTACTGACGGCGTACGGCGAGAGCGGGCTCGGCGGCATCGTCTCGACCTTCGGCAGGATCGGCGTGTCGCCATAGACCGATGACGACGAGGCGCAGACGACCCGCCGCACGCCCTCATCGCGCGCAGCGACCAGGACGTTGAGGGTACCCGTCACGTTCGCCTCGTTGCTCGCGAGAGGGTCCTTCAACGAGCGGGCAACGGAAGGCAGCGCGGCCTGGTGGAAAACCCGGTCGACGGCGCGCATGGCGATACGCAGCCCATCCAGGTCGCGGACGTCGCCCTCGACGATCTCGACATCCGGTAGGTCGGCTAGGTTGCCACGGCGACCGGTCAGGAACGTGTCGTAGACGCGGACCTGGTCGCCGCGCGCGACCAGCGCCCGCGCGAGGTTCGAGCCGATGAAGCCGGCGCCGCCGGTGACGAGGAACCGCGCCACGCTAGGGTCTCCTCATGTCAGGCCACGGCCTCGGCGTGGGTCGGTACGCGTCGCTGTCGTCGCACCGCCCACCAATCCGTGACCCAGACGTATCCAAGCCCGGCCACCGCGAACGCCGGCACCAGCAGCATCGCCCGGTGACGGTAGATCGTGCCCACGTTGCCCTCGATCAGGCTGAAGATCACCGCCAGGCCGCCGCCGAACGCGACCGGCAGGAACAGCTCCCGCCACCGCTCGCGACGATAGCCGAGCATCGCCGCGATCACGAGCGCCTGGACGCCGTACCAGGCGAGCGTCTCCGGGATGGTGGCCAGCTCGCGCGGGCGGCTCGCCTGCCAGGGGAATGGCCCCCAAAGCACGTAGGGCAGCACGGTCGGGGCCGTCCGAAGCTGGATCGTGTACCCGTTCTCGGTGCGCGGCACGTTCTCCAGCTCGATGCCGGTGTCGGCCTCGCGCGCGCCGAACTCGCGGCTGCTCGCCAGGGCCTCGAGCCGCTTGGCGCTCAGGTAGCGCAGGCCGAGCTGTTGCGACTCGTTGGTGACGTAGACGACCGAGAGCAATGCCAGCGCGAACGGGATGCCGATGGCCAGGCGCCGCCGCCAGGGCGCCCGATTGACGATGAAGAACGACATCCAGAGCAGCCAGCCGAGCGCGAAGAACACGTACAGGCGGAGATTTTCCAGCGCGGCGAAGGACAGGATCGTCACCACCGCCCAGGCGATGCTCGGTCGCCGCGCAAACTTCAGGCCGCCCAGCATCGTCAGGGCGATCAGTGGGATGACCAGCGTGTCCTTGAGGTTCAAGATCGACCAGAGGATCAACGACGGGAAGAAGGCCATTAAGAGGGCCGCGAACGTGCCGGCGCGCCGGCCGCCAAGCTCCCGCGCCAGCGCGTAGACGATCACCGCGGCCAGGGCGCCGAACAGGCAGTTCAGCAGCTTCGGTCCCATGACGTCCCGACCGAGGAGGTAGTAGACCCCCCCCATCAGCACCGTGTAGTTGTTGACCAGGTAGTCCTGCGAGCTCGCAATCTGGCTCAGTTGACCCGACCAGAAGCGGGCCAGGGCCCAGGAGACGACGTCGAACGCGCGATCGTCCTCGAACATGAAGCCGACGAACGTATCGAAGCGCCCGCCCTCGCGCCGCACGTTCGTGACGAGCAGTGGGTGGACGATGAGCGCGGCGATCGCCCGCACGGCGAAGGCGGCCAGCAGCAGGATCGACAGGAAGCCGCGCTCGGCCCCCTGGAAGCACGCGCGGACGACCAGCCACCCGGCCACCAGGCCCACCAGGGCGGGCAAGACCGCGCCGGCGTGGCCGCGGACGGCAGCCGCCACGAACGTCGCGGCGATGACGACCACCAGCAGCAGTTGCAGGCGCCGGGACCACGCCTCACGATCGAGCGCGCCGAGCCTCTCGGACAGCGCCGGCCGCACCGGGCGCGTCGCTAGGGTGCTCAGGGTTGCCTCCGATCCCGTCAACTGGGCGCACCGCTCGCCACGGGCGTCCGGGCGTCGCCTAGTGTACCGTGGACGGGCGCTTGCTCGGCCACCACGGCGATGTCCGTGGCGAGGGGGCCAAAGCCGCCCCCGAGCCGGTGCTGGACCGTGGCGAGCTTGTGCGCGAGCGAGCGCAGCGCGCACTTCCAGGCGGCGCCGTCCTGAATCGGGAGCGGGACGAACCGGAGCCTGAGTCGGAAGCCGTTCTCGGCGAGCGTCGCGCGGAGCGTCTCGATCGTGTAGTGGACGACGTGCTCCTTGGCGTCGAAGATCTCGACCTCGCGCAGCCCGAGTGTCTGGCGGATGAGGCGGTACTTGAACAGGTTGTAGCGGCCGTTCGGGACCTTGATGAACAGCAGCCCGTCGTCCGCGAGGACGCGCCGTACCTCCGCCAGCAGGTCGCGGGGGTCGGCCACGTGCTCGAAGACGTCGACCATCGTCACGATGTCGGCGTAGCCATCCGGCAGGCCGGCGTCCTGGAGCAGCGCATTGCGGACGTCGAGGCCGTAGAACTCGCGGGCCAGTTCGGCGCTGACCGGCGATGGCTCGACGCCGACGAGCTGCCAGCCCATCCCGCGCGCCTTGCGCAGAAAAAACCCGCAGTGGGTGCCAATGTCGAGCAGGCGGCCGGTCGGCTTCAGCCGCCGCAGGACGCCCAGCTCCTGCTCGTAGTTCGGGTCGCGGTTGTGGGCCGCCTCGCCGCGCAGGACCGGGCCGTACTTGCGGATCACGTCCGCGCGGGCGCCGTGGTAGTGGGCCTGGGGCTCGGCGTAGCGCGGCGTGACGTAGAGGAGCCGGCAGCCGCCGCAGCGGGCGATGCCGAGCGGCCCCTCGTGGGCGACGCGCGTCGGGCGGTCGGTGCCGCAGCCCGGGCAGGCGACGTGGACGAGCGCCTGGGCGGCGGTCGCGGTCATGCGGTCGCTCCGACATGGGTAGCGGCGCGGGCGGAGGTCCGCAGCAGATCTTGATACAGCGCCTCGGTGCGGGCCACCATCCCGTCGAGGCCGAACTCGGCCTCGACGCGAGCGCGGCCGGCTCGTCCGAGGCGCGCGGCGAGGTCCGGATCGCGCAGCACGCGGACGACCGCGCGGGCGAGGGCATCGGGGTCCCCGGGCGGGACGAGCAGGCCCGTCTCGCCGTTGACGACGATCTCCGGGATCGGACCGACCGCCGACGCGACGACCGGCCGTCCCGCCGCCATCGCCTCGAGCAGCACCAGCCCGAACCCCTCCCAGAGCGACGGCAGCACGAACACGTCCAGGTCGGCCAGCAGCTCCGGCACGTCGGCGCGGAAGCCCTCGAAGCTGACCGAGTCCGCGATCCCGCGCCCGACGGCGTACGCCCGCAACTCCTCCACCGTGCTCAGCTCCTCGTGGCCGACGATCCGGGCCAGCACGTTCGGCACCGCGGCGACGACGCTCGGCAGGGCGTCGAAGAGGACGCGGTGGCCCTTCTGGGGCGCCAGCCGGGCCAGCACGCCGAGCGTCGGGCGCGCGCCAGCAGCGCGACGGCTCGGCGGCGGGACATCCGGGCGGTACGGCGTTGCGTCGAGCCCGTAGTAGATGCGCTCGATGCGCTCGCCGGGCAGGCCCGCATCGCGGCGTAGGAACGTCGCGACCGCGTCGGAGATGGCGACGAGCCGGTCGGCCGAGCGCGACGCGGCGCGGGCGAGGCCGCGGTAGCGGGGGCGAGTGTAGAAGTCGTCCAGGTTGTGGGCGGTCCGCACCAGGCGCGGGCGGTCGGCCATCACCCGGGTCGCGAGCACCGTGCCCAGCTCGGTCCGGAACGAGTGGGTGTGGACCAGGTCGAAGCCGCCGCGCCGGATCAGGCCGGCGAGCCGAACGAAGGCGGCCGGGTCGGTCCGGCGTCGCGCCAGGAGATTGACGGTGCGGACGCCGGCGGCGCGGAACAGCGGCGCCATAGGCGCGGCCTCGTCCGGCTCGGCCTCGAAGTAGGCGAGCCAGGGCTCGTACCGCCGGCGGTCAAGGCGCGACAGGAGCGCCAGGACGTGCTGCTCGCAGCCGCCGACGGTGCAGCCGGAGATGACGTGGAGCACCCTGGCCGGGCGCCCTGGCTCGGTCATCGTCACATCTGCCGGCGCCTCCAGAGCCGCCGTCACGCCGCGGCCAGCTCGCGCGTCAGCTCGCGGTAGGTCACGGTGTCGACGCGCAGCTCGCGGAGCAGCTCCTTGAGGCGCGGGTCGACCAGCACCCGGACCTC
>JALYGH010000384.1 GCA_030777205.1 Chloroflexota bacterium | reverse complement strand
CCGCGCCACTCCGGGTTTGGGTAGTCCCAGGCGCCGTCGGCGCGTTGCTCGGCCAGCATCCCGAGCGAGCAGCCCACGGCCAGGTCGCGGTACGCCTCGTCGCCGCTCCGGCCGAAGAGCTGCCAGTTGGCGAGCGTCCAGTAGCCCTGACCCTGCAGGTAGTAGAGGTCGTCGCCCCAGGCCACCCCGCGCAGCCCGCTCTTGACGAAGCGCCCGATGCGGTAGTTGAAACGGATGCCCGGATCCGGTCCGACCAGGCCGGAGCCGGTCCAGTGCTTCGCGACCAGGTATCGGTGCAGGCGCTCGGCCGCGCCGAGGTACGCCGTCATAGGTGGGGTCCTTTCGGTGAGCCGCGTGTCGAGGGCCGTCATGGCGCGGGGACGCTCGCGCGGGGCGCCCCGGTGAGGCGGGCATCGGCGTTGGGATCGAGGACGCGGCGATAGACCGCCAGCGTCTGGCGCGCGATCACCGCCGGCGCGGCGTCGGCGTCGAGCTTCCGCCGGCCGTTGGCGCCGAGCCACTCGCGCAGCGCCGGCTCGCGGAGCAGGCGGATCACCGCCTCGGCGAGGGCGCGCTCGTCGCGCGGCGGGACGAGGTAGCCGGTCTCCCCGTCGTCGACCGCCTCCGGCAGCCCGCCGACGGTGGTGGCGACGACCGGCTTCCCGAAGCGGTAGGCCAGTGGGATCACCCCGCTCTGCGACGCCTCGACGTACGGCAGAACCACGACGCTCGCCTGCTCGAACAGCTCGGCGCGCTGCTCGTCCGAGACGAACTCGTTCCAGACGACGAACCGCTCCGGGTTGGCCATCACGCGCCGGTAGCGCGCGAAGTCCTCCCCCTCGCCGGCGACGACGAAGCGGGTGCCGGGGACGGCCGCCGAGATCGGCGGCTCGGCGCGGATCAGGTACTCCAGCCCCTTGTACGGCCAGATCCGCCCGAAGAAGAGGACCGTCCGCCCGTCGTCGCTCGACCGCGCGGGCGTCGCCGCGTCGCCGAGGGCGATGTGCGGGATGACGTCGACGATCGACTCGGGGATCGGGCAGCGGCCGACCAGCACCTGCCTGAGCTGCCGGCTGTGGACGATCAGGCGCGCCGCCCGCCGGAAGCCGAAGTCCATCACCGCCTGGGGCGTGTTCTGCGAGCCCATGTCGCCGAGGTGGTGGTGCGGGTCGTGGACGGTGAGCACCAGCCGCGACCGGCCCAGGAACGGCAGGATCAGGTTGAGCCAGAGGTGCCCCTGCTGGACGTGGACGACGTCCGGGTCGAACCGGCGGACCCGGCGCAGGATCGACCCGACCGTGCGGAGCTGGCGCGCCGCCTGGCGCAGGCGCGGCTTCTCGAAGGGATGGAAGCGCACCGCCGGGGCCAGCAGCTCGCGGTATCCGGCCGCCTCGTGCTCGGGGAGCAGCAGGGCGACCTCGGCGTCCACGGCGAGGGCGCTGGCGAGGCGGATGCAGTACTCGCCGAAATCGAAGGAGACGAGCGCGACCTTCAAGCGTCGATCCACGGGCATTCGGTCCAACGGTAAGGCTGACAGGCGGGGGTTACTGGTCGGGATGAGGCGCGGTTGCGTCGTCATCGGGCCGCCTCGGCGGCGAATCCGGCCGGCCTGTCCGCGCCGATGTCGTCGGTCCCCAAGCGGCGCTCCTCGCGCCCGAGCCGATCGATGACCGCGATCAGCGCCGCGCACAGCCAGAGCGTCTGCACCTGGGGCCGCCCGCTGAACAGGTCGACCGCCATGTGGAGGAGGTGGGCGGCGATGGCGGCCGTGAAGCCCAGCGCCAGCGGCGACAGGAGCGGGTCGCCCAGCTGCCAGCCACGCCACCCCCGGACGAGCGTCGTGGCCAGGAAGCCGACGAAGGCGAGCAGTCCGACGAGCCCGGTCTCGGCCCAGACCAGCAGGTACTTGTTGTGGACGACGAAGAGCCAGTCGCCGCCGTACTCGGAGAAGTTCAAGGTGACGTAGTCGAGCATCACCGGGGCGAAGTTGTTGGCGCCGATCCCGAGCAGCGGGTGGTCCTGGATGATCCGGAACGCGAGCGCCATCAGCGGGATGCGGGAATGCGCGGAGCCCTGGTCGTCCTGGACGAGCCGGGCGATCACGACGTCCTGGAGGGCGAAGACCAGGATGGCGGCGACGCCGGCCGCGACGAACGGGACGCTCGGCGACAGCCAGCCGCGCCGAATCGCCAGCCCGCCGACGATGCTCGCGGTCAGCGCGAAGGCCAGCCAGCCGCCCCGCGACAGGGTGAGGATCAGCGCCAGCACGCCGAAGCCGAGCGCCAGGAGCGCCAGCCGCCTGTACCAGCGGCCCAGCGGGGCCAGCAGGATGCCGAGCGTCGGCCCGAGCAGCAGGCTGAGGTACGCGGCGGCCGGGTTCGCCCCGCCGATCGTCCCGCCGAGGCGGTAGGCATTTCCCTGGGCCGCCGTCGAGACGTCCACGCGGGCCATCAGGCCGGGGATGCGGATCGTTTCCCCCCCGAACCGCAGCAGGACCATCAGCAGCCCTTCGAACGCCAGTCCGGCGACCAGCAGCGCGACGACGAAGAGGAGGTCGCGCCGCGTCCGCACCGTGCTGACGACGTAGAGGTACACGAGGAACATCTGGCCGAGCAGGAACACCTCGACGCCGGCCAGCTCGAGGTCGTACGACACCAGGATCGAGAGCGCGGCGACCGCGACGTAGAGCCCGAGCGGAAGGCTGGCGCGGATGGCGGGGCGGACCGGATGCCGCCGCCGGGCTAACAGCTCCATGGCCCAGAGGGCGTAGAGGCCGAGCAGCGCCAGCGTCGTGACCGACACGTTCCAGCCGCCGAGCGCGCCCAGCTCGGCCAGCTCGGTCCGGAAGTTGAGGTGGGTGTCGATCTGGAGCGGGACGTCGAGCAGCAGGACCGCCAACAGCAGCTTGCGGAGATTACCGACGATCATCACCACGAAGGGAACGGTCGCCGCGGCGAGGAGCAGGACGAGCCAGCGCGACTCGAGCGTCGAGATGCCGACGGTGTAGGCGCCGAGTCCTGTGCCCAAGGCACCGGCTATCACCAGCGGCAGCGCGCCGTCTCGGGCGGACGGCAGCGGCAGTCGCCACCCGAACAAGTCCGGCGCACGCCCCACGAGCCGCCGAAATCTGACCGCGCCGGACAGCATCATCCCATTCATGCCCCTTAGGTTCCCGTCAGACCGTGCCGATACGGCTATCGCCGGCGCTGACTCAACCGGCCACGGCCGCGACGACGCGGGATATCGCGCCGTGCTCGCGGACCGCGTCCGCGACGTACTCGACCATCTCCGCCGACAGCTCGGCGTACATCGGCAGCGACAGGACCTGCTCGGCCAGGCGCTCCGCGACCGGGAAATCACCGGGCGCGTATCCGAGGTCGGCGTAAGCGGGCTGGAGGTGGACCGGGATCGGGTAGTGGATGCCCGTGGCGATGCCTCGGCCGTCGAGGTGTGCCTTCAGGCCCGCGCGGTCCGCGGTCTGGATGACGTATAGATGCCAGACCGATTCGGCGTACTCAGCCGCAACAGGCGTGGCGACCCCGCTGCCGGACAAGAGCTGTGTATACAAGTCAGCGTGTCGCCGTCGCGCCGCGTTCCAGTCGTCGAGGTACCGCAGCTTGACCCGCAGCACCGCCGCCTGGAGCGTGTCGAGGCGGCGATTGAACCCACGCAGCAGGTGATGGTACTTCTCGCGCTGGCCGTAGTTGCGCAGCATCCGCAGCGCGTCGGCCACCCGCTCGTCGTTCGTTGTGACCATTCCGCCGTCCCCGAAAGCGCCGAGGTTCTTGGCCGGGTAGAAGCTGAATGCGGCCGCGTGGCCCAGCGAGCCGACGCGCCTGCCCTTATAGCGGGCGCCGTGGGCCTGGCAGGCGTCCTCGATCACTACGAGCCCACGGCGGCGCGCGAGTTCCATGATCGGGTCCATGTCGGCCGGCTGCCCATACAGGTGGACCGGGATGATCGCCCTGGTTCGATCGGTCACCGCCGGCTCCAAGCGGGCGACGTCGATCGTGGCCGTCTCAGGGCTCGCGTCGACCAGAATCGGTGTGGCGCCGGTGTACGAGATCGCCAGCGCCGTGGCGATGAAGGTATTGGCGACGGTGATGACCTCGTCGCCGGGCCCGATCTCGAACGCGCGAAGGGCAAGCTCGATCGCCGACGTGCCGGAGTCGAGCCCGACAGCGTAGCGGCCCTCACAGTAGGCGGCGAGCTCCTCCTCGAAGAGGCCTACCTCGCGACCGAGGATGAAGTCGGTCTTGCGCAGCACCTGCCGACTCGCCTCGTCGACTTCGGCCTCGATCGCGGCGTACTGGGCCGCCAAGTCAACGAATGGCACTGATCGCACGGGGTGCCTGTCGTCCATTGCGATGTCCACGTCCGTTCCTCTGCTCTGCTGCCGCCACGGCCACCGGCGCCCCCCGGCGCCGCAGCGAGCGATCGATGGCCTCCATGACGCGCACGACCTCGCGGCCTGCGGCGCCGTCCGTGAGCGGGCTCGTCCCGCGGGTCGCGGCCTCCAGGAAGTGGCCGCACTGGTTCTTGAGTGGCTCGCTGAACTCGATGCGCGGGCTGATGATGTTCCCGTCGCGCATCAAGAAGTGGTACTCGCCGTAGCTGGCGGCCTCGTCGCTCAGGGGCGTGACGCTCTTCTCGTAGATCCGCACTTGCTCGAGCGGATTGAGGTCGTTGAAGGCGATCCGCTTGTCACTGCCGACGACCACCAGCTCGCGGACCTTATTCGGGTCAGCCCAACTCACATGGACGTGGCCGACCACGCCGTTCGGATAGCCGAGTGAGACGAACCCGACATCTTCGCGCCGGTTGCGCAGGACGTTCACCCCGACCGCGCTCACCCACTCCGGGGTGCTATCCAGGAGGTAGTTGAAGATCGCGACGTCGTGGGGGGCCAGGTCCCAGAGGGCGTTCACGTCCCGCCGGATCGGCCCCAAGTTGGTGCGGGAGGAGTACAAGTAGTAGACCCGGCCGACCTCACCCTGGTCGATGTACTCCTTGATCTTCCGAATGCCGGTGTTGTAGATGAACGTGTGGCCGACCATCAGCGTCCGTTGGTGCTCCTCGGCCACGGCCATCAGGTCGTCGGCGTCGGCCGCGGTCGTCGCCAGCGGCTTCTCCATCAGGACGTGCTTGCCCGCCTGGAGTGCGCGCCGACCGATGCGATGATGCGTGCTTGCCTCGGTGCAGATCACCACCGCGTCGACCCCGGTCACTGCGAGGGCGTGCTCGACGTCGGTCGTCAGGATCACGCCCGGAAACCGCCGCCCGACGTCCTGGAGACGGTCCGCGCGCTTGTCGCAGACGAGCAGGACTCGCGCACCGGGTAGCTCGCTGAAGACCCGGACGTAGTTCATGCCCCAGTAGCCGCAGCCGAGCACCGCGACGCCGAGCTGGTCCCTCATCTGTTCCGCCTCACAATCCCGCCGAGATACAACCCGCGACCATCATTCGGCGCCCCGCCCCGACAGGACGGCCGGAATGGTCAGGAAGAGCAGCTTGACGTCGAGCCAGAGCGACCTGCTGCGCACGTAGTCGATGTCCATCCGGATCATCTCTTCAAAGGACACCTGGCAGCGTCCCTTGACCTGCCAAAGCCCGGTGATGCCCGGCAGCGCCGCCAGCCGCTCGCGATGCCAGTCCTGGTACTCGGCAACCTCGTAGGTCGGGACCGGGCGCGGCCCGACCAGGCTCATGTCGCCCTTGAGAACGTTGAACAACTGAGGGAGCTCGTCCAGACTGGTCTTGCGCAGGATGCGGCCGACCCGAGTCACGCGCGGGTCTTTCGTCAGCTTGAAGGTGACGCCCTGGTGTGCCGCCGCTGCCTGGCCGTCGATCCAGGCCTTGATGTACGCCTGGTGCACCGACTCGTCGGCGTTGTGGACCATCGAGCGGAACTTGTAGACGGAGAAATTCCGAATCTCCCAGACCATCCGGCCATCCTTCGTCCGGCGTCGGGCACCGACCCGCTCCTGGACGAAGACGGCCGGGCCGGCCGAGTCGAGCTTGATGAGGAGCGCGATGACCAGGAGCAGCGGGGCGAGGAGGATCAGCGCGACGATCGTCAGCGCGACGTCCAGGCACCGCTTGACACCAATGTTGAGTGCAGCTACGGTGCCGTCCATGGCGATCACCCGGGCGTCCCGGCCGATCGTCGCGCCGTCATGGAAGAGCATGTTGCCCTCGTGAATCGCCATGGTGTCCCCCGTGAGTCTCGAGTTGCGGCGAAGACGACCGTTCCGCGGACGGCCGTTCTTGAGTTGAGGACTGGTAGTAGCGGTAACTCTCGTCCGGCTCGGAGCGATTCACGACGAGGCCGATCACGTTCGCTCGTACGTCGGTCAACTCCGCGGTCGCGGCCTGGATAGTCTGCTCGCGCGCCTGGCCGCGCTTGGCCACCAGCACGACCCCGGCAACCGATCGGGCTAGCACGGCCGCATCGGCGACCGCGAGGAGGCACGAGGTGTCCAGCAGCACGACGTCAAACCGCCGGGCCATGTGCTCGACGAGCTCGGACATCCGCGGCGACGCGAGCAGCTCGGCGGGGTTCGATGTCGACGGTCCGCTGGTAATTGCCCACACGTTTCGGAGGCGCGTGTCCCGAATGACCTGATCCCAGGTTGCTTTCTCATCGAGGATGCTGGTCAACCCGAGTTGATTCGGTAGGGCGAGCAGGGAATGCAGTGTCGGCCGTCGGAGATCGGCATCGACCACGACCACCCTGGACCCGGCTTCGGCGAGCGTCGAGGCTAGGTTCGCGACAATGGTCGACTTCCCCTCGCCCGGTTCGGCGCTCGTGACCAGCAGCGCCCGCGGTGCGCCACCGTCGAGGGCGAGGATGTGCATTCGGAGGCGGCGCAACGCCTCGCGTTCCGGGGAGTCGGAATGAAAGAGCCCGTTCCTTCCACGCTCCGTGGCCTCAGGAACCGTGCCCAGGATCGGGAGCCCCACCACCTGAACGATGCGGCGGGTGGTGTACAGCTTCGTGTCGAGGTTGTCGAAGAGGAACGCGAGGCCAGTACCGCCGACGAGGCCCATCGCTAGTGCGATCGCTACGTTGAGCGGCGTACGTGGCCTGGACGGCGCCAAAGGGACGGTCGCGGGCTCGATCACCGTCACAGTGTTGGCGCGTGCAGTCTCGGCGGAGAGTAGCCGCTCGTACTGGTCGAGGAGCCGGGCGTAGCGGTCCTGCTGCAGCTCGATCGTCCGCCCGATCGCCGCCGTGCCTTCCGGACGTCCCCCATCGGCCACGGCTTGCGCGGCACCCCGCGTCTGCTCGAGCTCCGCCTGTAGTAGCACCAGCCGCTCGCTGACCGCCTCCCGGGCGCTTCGCGCGCTCTCGACCGACATCTGCCTCACGCGAGCGATCAGGATGTTGGCCAGCGTATTGGCGGCGTCGGTCGCCACGACCGGATCATGGTGCTCGACTGTGATCTGCATGAGCTCCGTGTTGGTCGGGACGTCTACCCTGACCCTCGGTAGCTCGACGAGGCCGAGTCGGTTAGCCAGCTCCTCGAGGGCACTGGCACTCGTCACGACCTTCGAGTAGGTGTTGGCGAGGCGGCCGGCGTACATCACGCTGTCGTAGCTCACGCGATCCGCCGATTCGTCAGCCGTCGTGACCCGCAATGCGGTGGACGCCTCGTACGCCGGCGGCAGCAGCGCCGTCCCGATGAGCCCCACGAGCAGCGCCGCGAGCACCGTCGTGGCGATGATCCACTTGCGTCGGCCGAGGATGGCGAGATAGGTGCTGATCTCCACTGTTCCGGGAGCCCTTCAGACTGCCACAGCAGGCCGCGACGCACGCAGCCTCGGCCGGGCGATGTTCTCTCCGCACGCGCGAGGTCCAGCCGCCATGCGATATGTTGGTACCATACTCTCTGGGCAAGGGTTCGCAACAATATTTCTAAAATTTTATGCTGAGAGGTTGCGACTTATAAAGAGATTGCGACATACAGTTGCATCGATCGGGCAACCTCGAACGTAGCTGCTTGCCTAGTTAGCTACGCCCCGTGCTCCCAAAGTTCGAGTCGAACTCGCCGACCGTCTACGAGGAGCGCGCACCCTTAAAGACGCTCTCGATGGGTGAAAAGTAGCGCTCGAACGTGCCCGTTCTGTAACGCTTCGTGTTCATTTATGTAAAGCTTCCCGAGTTGCGACGATCTCACCGTGGGCGGTTCGAAGTGACGCAGGCGCCGAGAGCCGGACTGCTCTTGTCTCAGGCAATGGCCCTGGGCGCCAGCCGTCAAGTCCAGGTCGGTCGCGTTAGTGCGAAAGATGTACCAAAGAGGCTGCGACCTATGGCTGTGGTTGTCAACCCGGTCTGGGCTCTGGCACCCGATTGTGACGGTGGCTGGCGCAGTCAAGAGGAAGAGCAGCGGAAGCGGTAGTAGCGTCGCGTCAAGGGTGTGACTCGGCCGGTGTGGTCCTCGTTGTCCGGCCTATGGGACGTGCGACAACGCTTCGCGCATTGTCGCACGTCCCATAGGC
>JALYGH010000383.1 GCA_030777205.1 Chloroflexota bacterium | reverse complement strand
CGACGTGCCGAACAGGCGTCCGACCCGCTCGTGGCCGCTACTGCCGGACCGCCCGAATGTGGGGCTCACCCGGCTGCCACTCCCTGCCTCCTGATTCTGGCTCCTGGCTCCTGGCTCCTGGCACCGCCGCACCAGCGGCGCCTGCAGCACGCTCCCGAGGCGCATCAGGATGTTGAACAGCCGGGGACGGGCCCAGACGCCGAGCACCAGCCGCTTCGGCAGCGGCAGCCCATTCTGCTCGACCACCATCCGGCGCACGTCGAGGATCTGGCGCGGCAGCGGGATCTCGACCGGACAGGCCGTCGCGCAGGCGTTGCAGGAGACGCACAGCGACTGGGGCCCGGCCCCGGCGTCGATGCCATGGTGGAACGGCGTGTTGACCAGCCCGATCGCACCCGAGTAGACGTACCCGAACACGTTCCCGCCGACGACCTGGTACGGCGGGCAGACGTCGGCGCAGGCGGCGCAACGGATGCAGCGCAGGGCGTCGGCGAAGCGCGGATCGTCGGCCATCGCGGAGCGGCCGTTGTCGACGATTACGATGTGCTGCTCGCGGTCGGGACGGTCCGGGCCGGTGATGAACGTCGTGTACACGGTGATGTCCTGGGTCGTCCCGCAGCGCGCCAGCAGTCGGACCTGGGCGGCGGCGTCCTCGAACGTCGGGACGAGCTTCTCCCAGCCGGCCAGCACCACGTGGACCGGCGGCAGCGACGTGACCAGCCGCCCGTTGCCCTCGTTGGTCACGAGCATCACCGTGCCGGTCTCGGCGATCAGGGCGTTCGCGCCGGTCATGCCGACGTCGGCGGTCGCGAAGATCGTCCGCAGCGCGTCGCGGGCGGCCCGGGTCATCTCCGGTATCTCCTCGCGCGAGACCGGCCGGCCCACCTCGGCTTCGATGATCCGCGAGATCTCGCGGCGGTTCTTGTGGATCGCCGGGACGACCATGTGCGACGGCGTCTCGTGGGCGAGCTGGATTACCCACTCGCCGAGGTCGGTCTCGACCGCCCGAATACCGGCCCCTTCGAGGGCGTGGTTGAGGAAGATCTCCTCGGACAGCATCGACTTGCCCTTGGCGAAGAGGGTCGCGCCGCGCCGCCGGCAGAGGTCGAGGACGTAGCGGACTGCATCCTCGGCCGTCGTGGCGACGTAGACCGTCGCACCGGCCGCCTCGGCGTTGGCGATGAAGTGGGCAAGGTACTGGCGCCGGTCGCCGAGCGCGTCCCGCTTGGCCGACGCCAGCCTGTGGCGCTGCGCGCCGAAGGTCGGCTCGGCGACGCCGACCGCCGGCCCTTCGCGGGCGAATCGCCCGAAGGCGACCGCTCGGTTCGCGGCGTAGAAACGCTGGAACTTGAGCAGGTTCTGGCGAAGCTGGGCGCTCGCCAGCGCCGTCCGGTACCGCTCGCGGAACGGCGGGATCGGGCCGCTGACCGGGCGGGGTCGCTCCCCGCGCGGGAGCATCCAGGGCCGCCTGCCCGTGGTCACGGTGCGCCGACCAGCAGGACGTGGATCTCGCGCGCCCCGTGCACGCCGATCGATGGGATCAGCTCGATGTCGGCGGTCCGGCTCGGGCCGGTAATGAGCGAGACGTAGCTCGGCGGGCGCGCGGCGATCTCGCGGACCAGCCGGAGGGCGTCGTCCAGCGTCGGGCGGAGATCCGCCGCGGCGACCACGATCGCGTGCACGTCGACGCACAGCTCGACCCGCCGGTCCTCCGAGGACGAGTGGACGACAAGCGACCCGGTTTCGGCCACCGCCATCCGCGCCACCGAGACGCCGAGGTCGGCGCGCTGGTCCGGCCACAGGTCGGCCGACTCGACGAGGCGGGCGCCGGCCCGCGCGCAGGCGCCCACCAGTGAATCCCGTCCCGGTACGTTGCCCGCGATGGCGACACTCTCGGCCCCCACGTCGCCAAGGATCGCGACGAGGGCCGCGGCTTCGCCGCCCGGCGCGACCGCATGCACGCGCACGTTCAGGCGCGCCGCTCGCTCGCCGAACTGGGCCGCGAGGTCCGCCGTCTCGATCATCCGCCGTTGCCTCCGGCGCTCGCCCGCGCCCTGCCGAGTATAGCGGGCGCCTCGCGCACGAGGGCGCCTGTTGGACGATTTCGAGTCCCGACCCTCGTATGGCGACCAGGTGTACGGGCCGCGCTTCTACTTCGAGGCGCTCGCGCTGCTCAGCGCTCGCGGGCTGCTCCAGGCCGCCGACCTGCTGGCCGTCATCCTCCGGTGGGCGGTGCCGCTGCTCCCGTCCCCGCGGGCCTGGACGCGCGCTGCTACGCTGCTCGTCGTGGGTGGGTTGACGACGCACGCCTTTTCCCACTTCGTGCCGCGCGAGTTCGGCCGCTACACCCGCACCTGCGGGGTCCACGGCGAGGATGTCCGAGGGTGCGGGCGGCCATGCTCTCGAACGCCGTCGTCTTCGTCGAGCAGACGTGCTGGCCCGACTACGCGCCGTTCTTCGCGAAGAACCTTCCCTCGCTCGACTCGGAGGTCGTCTACGCCGTCAACCTGGGCGACAAGCTGAACTGCGAGCTGATGGAGCTGTATCCCGGTCGGGCATTCTTTCGCTACGCCGGCGGCCAGCTCCTTCCCCTCGACCGGGGCAAGTCGTCTTGCTCACGCTCGGTGTAGCTTTCTCCCGTGCCGGACTGCTGGCAAGGCAGGCCAGGCTCGTCGAGAGCCTTGTGGCCCCACCCCCTCGGTTAGACCCTGTCGCTGCTTGCGCGCCGGCCACCGGCGTTCTATACTCGATCTATACCCCTACCGGGGGGGTAGGGTCTGGGAGTCCCGCATCATGCACGCAGGCAAGAATGATGTCCTCAAGCGCCTCGCCTACATCGAGGGCCATCTCAAGGGCATCCGCAAGATGGTCGACGAGGACCAGTACTGCGTCGACATCCTCCGGCAGACGTACGCCGTCAAGCGCGCCATCGACAAGCTCGAAGGCGTTTTGCTCCAGGGGCACCTGAACGGGTGCGTCCGCGACGGCTTCGCCGAAGGGCGCGAGCAGCAGATCCTCGCCGAGCTCGGCGAGCTTTTCGAGCTGTCCCGCAAGTAGGCAGCGAACTGATACTCCGAGAACAGCCGGCCGCGGCGGTGATGCCCGAGCGCGGCTCGAAAGAACATAGTCCCATGGCAACCGATCTCCACACCACCCCGACGTCCGGCACCCAGTCGGTCGAAGTGACGTTCCCCGTCACCGGCATGACCTGCGCCTCGTGCGTGCGCCGGATCGAGAAGCGGCTGGGCAAGGTCGCCGGGGTGGCCGACGCGAGCGTCAACCTCGCGACCGAGAAGGCGCGCGTCGTCTACGAC
>JALYGH010000382.1 GCA_030777205.1 Chloroflexota bacterium | reverse complement strand
GCTCAACCGGTGGGCGATCACCAGGCTCGTCCGCCCAGCCAGCAGCGGCGTCAGGGCGGCCTGAATCAGCGCCTCCGACCGCGAGTCGAGGGAGGAGGTCGCCTCGTCGAGGAGGAGGATGCGCGGGTCCTTGAGCAGGACGCGGGCGATCGCCAGGCGCTGCTTCTCGCCGCCGGAGAGCCGGTAGCCGCGCTCGCCGACGACCGTGTCATAGCCCTCCGGCAGGCCGGCGATGAAGTCGTGGATGTACGCCGCTTTGCAGGCCGCCACCAGCTCCGCGTCGGTCGCGTCCGGGCGGCCGTAGAGCAGGTTCTCCTTGACCGTCGAGTGGAACAGGAACGTCTCCTGGGTCACGATCCCGATCTGCGAGCGCAGCCACTCCAGGCTGACGTCGCGCAGGTCGTGGTCGTCGATCGTGATCGGCCCGGACGTCGGGTCGTAGAAGCGCGGGACCAGGTAGGTGACGGTCGTCTTGCCGGCCCCGCTTGGCCCGACGAGGGCGACGAGCTGGCCCGGTCGCGCGACGAACGAGATGCCGTCGAGCGCGAGCCGATGCCCGCCGTACCCGAACGAGACGTCCTCGAAGCGGATCTCCCCGCGCGTCGGCGGTGGGACGACGGGGTTCGGCTTCTCGGCGATCTCCGGCTGGAGGTCGAGGTACTGGAACAGCCGCTCGAACAGGGCGAGCGAGGTCATGACGTCGACGTGGACGTTCGCCAGCTCCGAGATCGGCCCGTACAGGTTCCGCAAGTAGGCGACGAATGCGATGATCGTCCCGATGCTGATCTCGCCCTGGATCACCAGCCAGCCGCCGTACAGGTAGATCAGGGCCGGGCCGGTCGCCTCGAACATGCCGAGCAGGGTGAAGAACCAGCGGCCGACCATCCGCTGGCGGATCTCCAGATCGCGCAGCTCGGCGCTCCGCTGGCGGAACCGCTCCGCCTCGTGCCGCTCGCGGGCGAACGCCTTGACGAGCACCGAGCCACTAATCGAGAGCGTTTCGGCCATGTACGCCGTCAGGTTGCCCTGGTGTTCGGCCGTCTCGCGGCGGAGCTGCTGGCGGATCCGGCCGACGCGGCGGGCCGGGATGACGAACAGCGGCAGGATGGCCAGGGCGACGATCGCGAGCTGCCAGTTGAGGGCGAACATCGTCGCCGAGATGGCGACGACGGTGATCACGTTGTTGACGATGTTGTTCGGGGTGTTGCTGACGACGCCCTCGATGCCGGCGACATCGTTGTTCACCCGCGACATCACCTCGCCGGTCTTGGCCGTCGTGAAGAAGCGCAGCGACTGCTGCTGGAGGTGGCGGTACAACTCGTTGCGGAGGTCGAACATGACCCCCTGGCCGATGCGGACCGTCAGTGAGGCCCGGGCGACGTTGGTGAGCCGGGCGGCCAGCGCGACGAGGATCGTCCCGGCGACGATGATGCCCAGGTACTGAGCGTCGCGGCTGGGCAGGGCGACGTCGATGATCTCGCGGGCCAGCAGCGGCGGGAGCAGGTTACCGACGGCGCTGAGCCCCATCGACAGGAAGATCAGCAGCCAGCTCTTCCAGTACGGCTTGAAGTAGCCCAGGATGCGCGGCAGGATCTCCCGGACTGGCTGGCTCGGCCGCCGCGCATCGTCGTAATTGATCCTCGTGACCTGACCTTGCCCGGCGACGGCCAGCCGGACGCCCATCCCTCGACTCATCACGCCACACTATACCGCCCGGCCGGCTGATCTCCGATGAATGGCCATGCGACGAGCCGGGGACGATATTCCGCGTGATGCGGCCGCTAGCTCGCCCGCTCCGATTGGGGGTTGACCCGATCGGCGAATCGGAGTAGGATCGGCACGTTCCGTCGCGTGCCGCCACCGCCCGGTTCGCGCGGCGGGATAGAACCCCACGCAGATTGCCACCGCGCACCTACCCGGCCGAGGGTGTGGCCGCCACGGCGCCGCCTGCCGTGGCGGCCGGTGTGCCGGTGAGGCACGGGAGATACCGATTTTCGTCGCCAACCTGCGTCGCCTGGGTCTGCCGGCGGCCTTCGCCCTCCTCACGGCCCTCTTCGTCCTGCCGATCGCTCCGATTTCCGCCGATGACCGAAGCACTCGGGCGATAGCCGGCACCGTTCGCGCCGAAGGGCCCGGCGGCGCCGCCGGACGGCCCGTCGGTGGCGTGGAGGTCCGCCTGCTCTTCGGCGACAAGTCGCAGACCCGTACGACCGACGCCGATGGCAAGTACCGCTTCGCCGACCTCCTCGCCAGCAAGTACACGCTCAAGGTGGCGGCGCCGGCGGGCTTCCGCGTCGCGGGCGACGCGACGGTCGGCGTGACGCTCGACGGGAAGCGCGACCTCACGGTCGATTTCAAGCTCCTCCCCGTCGCACCGCCGACGCCGGTGCTCAGCATGTCGCCGCCGGGCGCCGCATCCCAGGGTGCCGCCGCGCCGAGCACCGCGCAGCAGGGCGCGCTTCCCGGCAG
>JALYGH010000381.1 GCA_030777205.1 Chloroflexota bacterium | reverse complement strand
GCCGCGACAGCCCGCCGACGACTGACCACGGCCCAGAGCAGGACGCATAGCAGCGGCAGGAGGAAGGCGCGCGGCGTGCCCGAGCTCAACGCGCCATGCTGCCAGGCGAACCGACTCAGCAGCGCCGCGGCCGCGAACGCGGCGACGGGGGACGGGTGGAGCCACCGCACGGTCAGGAAGGTGAACAGCCCCGCCACGAGCCCGAGCAGGGGGGGCAAAAGCTTGCTCGCCAGCAACGGGTCGACGGCCAGCCCCAGCGCCCGGTACAGCGCGGCGTAGCCAAGCGGGGCGACCGTCTGGTAGTAGTCGGCGATCGGATCGTTGCGGAAAAGCTCCGGGTCGCGGAAGCGCTGCATCCAGAAGACGTGCTGGCGCACGTCGTCCTGGACGACATCCCCGGCGGCGAATGCCGGCCCCATCGTCCAGGCGACGTAGACCAGCGTCTGCGCCAGGGCGGCCACCAACCAGAGCAGGGAAACACGGTCCGTGCAGCCGGATACGCGCGTCGCGGCCGGGTAGAGTAGAGGCCGAGGCCTTGGGAGGCGGGCGTAGCCGACCAGCACGCCCCGATCTTCCCATCATCCGGTCCGAGCCGGCAAGGGCTGAGGACGCTACCGCGGCCGGGAGTGCCGAGAGCACGCCGCCGTTTATCGCGCGAATATGTTGACGTCCTCGGCGGCGTCCCTATAATGGGCGCCAACCATCTTCCGGACCCTGCGATGCACGAACGCGGCGACGACGCCGCGGTCGGCGGCCAGGCCGCCGTAGCGCGCACGGGAAAGGATCTCGACGAGGAGCCCCTAATGTCCGCGCTCGATCGCCGCACATTCTTGCGCGTCTCGCTGCTGGCGACGTCGACGGCCGTCACCGGCGGCGTCCTGGCGGCGTGCGTCGCCCCGCCGTCGGCCTCGCAGAGCGCCGGCGCCACGCCGGCCGCGCAGCCGACCCAGGCCCAGGCCGCCGCCCAGTCGACGCAGCCGCAGGCCGCCGCGAAGGCGCCCCAGGCCGCGCCCGTGGCCGCTCCGGCCGCCCAGACGATCAACCTGAAGTTTCAGAGCACGTTCGGCCAGACCGACATCTTCCACCTGATGGGCCAGGACTGGATCCGCAAGATCGAGGAGATGTCGAACGGCCGGGTGAAGATCGACTACCTGCCGAACGGCGCGGTCATCCCGTTCGCCCAGCTCATCGACGGCATCCATCAGGGGCTGCTCGATGGGGGCGTGGGCGTACCGGCCTACTGGTTCGGCAAGAGCAAGGCGGTCAGCCTGTTCGGGACCGGGCCGTCCTTCGGCATGGACGCCGAGATGCTGCTGGGCTGGATGGCCTACGGCGGCGGGGAGCGGCTGTACGCCGAGCTGCTCCAGGAGGTGCTGAAGCTCGACGTGGTCTCGTTCTTCAACAGCCCGATGCCGACCCAGCCGCTCGGCTGGTTCAAGCGGCCGATCCAGAGCCCGGACGACCTGAAGGGACTGAAGTACCGCACGGTCGGGCTGTCGGCGGACCTGTTCAATGAGTTGGGCGTCGCGGTCACCATCCTGGCTGGCCCGGACATCGTGCCGGCCCTCGAGCGCGGCGTCATCGACGGGGCCGAGTACAACAACCCGTCGTCGGACAAGCTGCTCGGCTTCGCGGACGTCGCCAAGTTCCTGATGGTGCAGTCGTACCACCAGCCGGTCGAGTTCCTCGAGTTCCTGATGAACAAGCAGAAGTACGAGAGCCTGCCGAAGGACATTCAATCGATCTTCAAGTACGCCGCGATGGCCCAGTCGGCCGACTCGACCTGGAAGTACTTCCTTGACCAGAACAGCCAGGATCTGATCGAGCTGAAGTCGAAGGGCGTGACGGTGACGCGGACACCGCAGTCGGTGCTCAAGGCCCAGCTCGACGCCTGGGACGTGATCGTCGACCGCGAGTCGAAGGCGGACCCCTTCTTCGACAAGGTGATCAAGTCGCAGAAGGACTGGGCGGCGCGGGTCGTGCCGCTGCGCGCCGAGATCATGGTCGAGAACCAGACGGCCTTCGAGCACTACTTCAAGCGCTGATCGGCCGGGCGCCGGGCGGGCGGCGGGGCTCCACGAGGGGACTCCCCGCCGCGGCGGGCGCCGGTCGCGGAGGTCCGCCGAGTGAGACGGTACCTGCTCCTCGTCGACTCGATCAGCGCGGCGGTCGGCAAGCTGTTCGGCTGGTGCATCGTCGCGCTGACCGCGGTCGTGGGCTACGACGTGCTGCTGCGCTACCTGTTCCGGGCGCCGACGACCTGGGCGTTCGACGCCGCCTACATGCTGTACGGGACGCTGTTCATGATGGCCGGTGCCTACACGCTGTCACGTGGCGGGCACGTCCGCGGCGACATGTTCTACCGCGAGTGGCCGGTCCGCGTGCAGGCGGCCGTCGACCTGCTGCTCTACTTCCTGTTCTTCCTGCCGGGCATTCTGGCGCTCGTCTGGTCCGGCTGGACCTACGCCGAAACCGCTCGCGCGGTGAACGAACGGTCGTTCTCGAGCCCGGGCGGCCCGATCATCTGGCCATTCAAGTACATCATCCCGATCGCCGGGTTCATGATGCTCCTCCAGGGCATCGTCGAGATCATCCGCGCGATCCAGACGCTCCGGACCGGCGAGTGGCCGGAGCGGCTGTCCGACGTCGAGGAGACGGAGACGCGCCTGGCGAAAGAGAGCCAGATGTGAGCGAACCGATCCTCGGCATCACCATGCTCTGCCTGCTCTGCGCGGCGATCCTAATCGGCTTCCCGACGGCGTTCACGCTGATGGCCCTCGGGGTGATCTTCGGCTTCCTCGGGTTCGGCGGGCTGGTGTTCGACCTGCTCGTCCAGCGCGCGTTCGCCGTCATGACGAACGACGTCCTGGTCGCCGTGCCGCTGTTCATCTTCATGGGCTACATCATCGAGCGAGCCGGCACACTGACCCGCCTCTTCTACAGCATCCAGCTCGCGCTCGGACCGATCCGCGGGTCGCTGCTGATCGCCACCCTCGCCACTTGCACGGTGTTCGCGACCGCGACCGGCATCGTCGGCGCGTCGGTGACGCTGATCGGCCTGCTGGCGCTGCCGTCGATGCTGAAGGCGCGGTACGAGACGGAAATCTCGACCGGGACAATCGCGGCCGGCGGGACGCTCGGCATCCTTATCCCGCCGAGCGTGCTGCTGATCCTGTACGGCGCGGTCGCCGGGGTCTCGGTGCCGCGGCTGTACGCCGGCGCGTTCCTGCCCGGGCTGATGCTGTCGTCGCTCTACCTGATCTACATCCTGGCCCGCGTCTACTCGAACCCGAAGGTCGCGCCCCCGCTGCCGGAGGAGGAGCGCAACGTCCCGATCGGCACGGTCCTGTATCAGGTCGTGACCTCGTTCCTGCCGCTCACGCTCCTGATCACGGCAGTGCTCGGCTCGATCCTGATGGGGATCGCCACGCCGACCGAGGCCGCGGCGCTCGGCGCGATCGGCGGCCTCCTGCTCGCGGCTGCCTACCGCACGCTGACGTTCGAGAACCTCAAGGAGTCGGTGTTCCTGACGGCGCGGACGACCGCGATGGTCGGCTGGCTGTTCGTCGGGTCGAGCCTCTTCGCCGCGGTCTTCGCCCGCCTGGGCGGCTCGGCGCTGATCGAGCAGTGGGTGCTCGGCCTCGGCCTCTCGCCGTTCGCCTTCTTCTGGCTCGCCCGGATCGTGATCTTCCTGCTCGGCTGGCCGCTGGAGTGGACCGAGATCACGATCATCTTCCTGCCGCTGTTCCTGCCGCTGCTGCGCCAGTACGACATCGACCCGCTGTTCTTCGGGATCATGACGGCG
>JALYGH010000380.1 GCA_030777205.1 Chloroflexota bacterium | reverse complement strand
CTGTTGACGCTGCCGCGGACGAGCCACAGCCGCGGGTGCCGCGCCAGCCGCGCCACGACCGCCGGTACGGTCGAGAAGCCGTTCTCCAGCCCGACGACCGTCTCGCCGCGCTCGAGCAGCGCCTCGGCCAGGGCCGCGCCGATGTAGCCGAGGCCGGTGATCAGGTGGGCCATCGACGGAGGAGCGCGCGTTCCGGCCGCCTCACGATGCGGCCGAGGTACCTGGCGCGCCGGGCGGCTCGGCTTTCCCGTGGGGCGCGGGGGCATCCGTGCCGTTGCCGCCGTTCAGCCCGCGCAGCTCGCGCGCCGCGGCCAGCAGCACGTCGCGCTCGTTCGGGTAGGACAGCCGCGCGAGCGCCTCGTCGAGCGGGAACAGCGCGGCGAGGTCGTACTCGTGGTCGTGGAGCGCCGTGTCCCCACCGATCACTTCCATCAAGTAGAAGTGGACGGTCTTGAAGTGGCGCGCACCCTGGAGGACGAACCAGTACTCGATGTCGCGGAGGGGGCGGACCAGGCGGACCTGCAGCCCGGTCTCCTCGGACACCTCGCGGACGGCCGTCTGCTCGATCGACTCGCCGCGCGCCGGCGTGCCCTTCGGCAGCGCCCACCGCTCCGGGGCCACGCGCCCGACCAGGGCGACCTCGACGCCGGCCGGGCCGCGCCGGAAGGCGACCCCGCCCGCGGAGACGTCGCGTACCGTCTTCATTCGTCGGCCGTCGCCCGCGCGCCTGGCTGCCACCCGTACCCCCTCGTCGTCGTGACCCGCTGTCGCGCCAATCGCCGGGCACGGCGGTGCCAGGGGATGGTCCGACCGCGGTCTGCATACATGGTACTCGGCGGCGCGGCGGCTTTGCTCGCGGCCGGGTCTTCTGCTACCATGCGCTGCGGTCGGGGACCCCCGTCGCGTCGCCACACGCGGGCGCCCGACCAGGCGAGTCCATCGGTAGCGCCCTCGGAGGATCGATGGTTGCAGCGGTAGAGGTGGCGGACGTCAAGGCGATCCGCCTTGGGCACCCGAGCTACGTCTGGCGCAGTGGCCAGGATCGCCGGCTCAGCCAGATCCGCCGCTACGTCGCGCTCGAAGGCCGTCGCATCCTCGACATCGGCTGCGGCCTCGGCATGTATGTCGAGCAGTTTCGCGCGTTCAGCCCCGACGTGCACGGCGTCGACGTCGACCCGGACAAGGTGGCCCGGGCGAGCGAGCGGCTCCCGAACATTTCGGTGGCGCCGGGCGAGCATCTGCCGTTCCGCGACGACGACTTCGACGTGATCCTGCTGAATGAGGTCATCGAGCACGTCGACGACGACCGCCTGACGATCCAGGAGGCGTATCGCTGCCTGCGGCGCGGCGGCCACATCGTCATCTACGCCCCGAACCGGCTCTACCCTTTCGAGACCCACGGGTTCTACGTCGGCGGCAAGTACTTCTTCCGGCTCCTGCCGATCGTGAACTGGCTGCCGAGCCGGATCCGCGACATCTTTTGCCCGCACGTCCGCGTGTACACGGCCCAACAGATCAAGGACCTGTTCCGCGGCCTGGACGTCGAGTTCGTGGCCGTCACCCACATCATGCCGGGCCTCGACAACTGGGCCGAGCGGTACGGACCATTCGGCCGACTCGTCCACTGGTGGCGGGACACCATCGACGCCACGCCGCTGCGGGCCTTCGGCATCAGCCACTTCATCGTCGCCCGCAAGCGCTGAGCGTACCCCGACCGGGCGAGCCGCGCGCCTGACGCGCGACGGGCCGAGGAGCCCGGGGCACGACTCTGGTTGCCCGGGCGGACCGCTGTCGGGCTGCTGGGGAAGCTGGTAGCGCGCTGAGCCCCCCGCCGGGCTACCATGGGAGCCTGCGCAGATCGTCGAGGGAGGGCTTCTGATGATCGTCGGCGAGGGCAAGTTCCGCTACGAGGTGGTCGAGGGCTGGGAGCAGCTCCCACAAGGCTGGTCCCACGGCGACGTCGCCGGGGTCGCGACCGACTCGCAGGACCGCGTCTACGTCTTCAACCGCAGCGAGCACCCGGTCATCGTCTACGACCGCGAGGGTAAGTTCCTCGACGCCTGGGGCGACACCACGACCTACCCCCGCCCCCACGGCATCACGATCGTCGACGACCTCGTCTACCTGGCCGACGACACCGATCACACCGTCCGCAAGTGCACACTCGACGGCAAGGTCCTGATGACGCTCGGGGCCTCGGGCAAACCGTCCGACACCGGCTACCGGGCGAACGTGCCCGGCAACCTCACCACGATCCAGCGCGGGGCCGGCCCGTTCAACCGTCCGACCCGCCTGTCGGTGGCGCCGAGCGGCGACCTGTACGTCTCGGACGGCTACGGCAACGCCCGCGTCCACCGCTTCTCGGCGGAGGGCGAGCTGATCCAGTCCTGGGGCGAGCCGGGCGACGACCCGGGTCAGTTCATGCTGCCGCACAGCGTCTGGGTCCACACCGACGGCCGCGTCTTCGTCTGCGATCGGGAGAACGACCGCATCCAGATCTTCAGCCCGACCGGCGAGCTGTTGACGATCTGGACCAACGTCACTCGCCCGGGCGACCTCTTCATCGACCGGCAGGGCAACGTCTACGTCGGCGAGATGAGCTGGGAGCAGGGACAGCGGAACCTGGCCGGCCGCGAGTGGTCGGAGGACCGCGTCGCCCAGCTCAGCGTCC
>JALYGH010000379.1 GCA_030777205.1 Chloroflexota bacterium | reverse complement strand
CCCCGAGCGATCGGGGGCCGGACGACCGCGAGGCGTCCGGCAGATAGATGGCCGCTTAGAACAGAATCTGGCTTACTCGCCTCCGGCGCGCACACGCCCTCCCGATCGAGTATCATGGCCGCCATGTCGAACCTCGTCGCGCGGCTGCTGCTCGTCGTTATCGTCGTCGCCCTGGCCCACTCCGCCGGTGCTCCTCGCGTGCTCGCGGCGCCCGCCGCGGCGGCTCCGGACACCGAGGACTACCGGATACCGAATGGGCACTTCTTCCCGCAGGCCGCACCCGGGCAGAATGGCGCCGGCTACCGGGTGGCCAACGAGGCCGGGATCCCGTTCTGGGACGCGTTCGAGGAGACCGGCGGACTCGAGGAACTCGGCTACCCGCTGACCCGGCGCTTCATCTGGAAGGGCGATGTCGTCCAGCTTTTCCAGAAGGGCGCCCTCCGCTGGCGCCCGAAGGAAGGCCGGGCCGACGTCGTCCGGCCTCGCGACATCGGCACGCCGCCCGACGCGGCTAAGGTGGCGGAGCCGCCGCTCCGGTCGAGCGGCGATGCCGAGCGGTACCCCTGGTCGGGCTGGTGGTGGCCGGCGAACGACATCGTCGGCGGGCCGCGCCTGTTCGACGCGAACGGCCCGCTGGCCAAGTACGACCTCTTCGTCCAGTCGCTGGGTCGCGGCGACCCGGATACGGCGGGCTGGGAGCGCAGCGAGATCCGCTTTTCGCGCCTGCAGTGGGCCGGCCACTGCAATGGCTGGGCGGCGGCCGCGCTGCTGGAGCCGGAGCCCCAGGAGCCGCGCGAGATCAACGGCATCCACTTCAGCGTCGCCGACCTCAAGGGCCTGCTCACCTCGTACCACTTCGCCAACGCGGCGGCCTGGGCCGTCGGCGGCGACGATGCGGACGTATCACCGGCCGAGTTCCACAAGGTACTGACGAGCTGGCTCGGCGGGAACCGCAAGGGGGCGGTGTTCACGTTCCGCCTGGGCGAAGAGGAAGTGTGGAGCTACCCGGCCTTCAAGTACGAGACCATCGTCGGCCCCGATCCCGTCGAGGCCGACCTCTGGCACGTTCGCACGGTCGTCTGGCTGGTCGACAACGACGTGCCGGCCGGCTACGTCGGCGCGATCCCCTGGCCCTCGCCCGACGGCAAGGTCTTCGAGTACACCCTCCGCGGCGACCCGAACGATCCGCGGGGGGGCGAGTGGAGCGCGGCGAATCAGGGCCGCTTTGGCCGCCCGTACATGGTCTGGTATCCCGACCCGAACCGCCGCAACATCGACCGCCACCTCGCCAGTCCGGCGCTCGAGTACGGGCTGCTCCGTCAGATCCTCGGCCGCGCCGACGACGGCCCGGTCTTCACGCCGCCGCGCCCGCGACGATAGCCGCGCCCCACGAGCGCCGGTCGCCCAGCCCGGGAGATAATGACTGCATGAATGTGCAGCCGCGGCGACGAGTCTCGGGCACGGGTTCCGGAGTAGAGGCCACGACCGACGTACGTCAGGCGACGGTCGACGCCTGGGCACTGCCGGCCGGGGCTTGGCCGTGGCCGCTCGTGCTCCGAGTGCGGCCGGCGCTCGAGCTGTCCGAGGATCAGTTCTTCGACCTCTGCCAGATCAACGGCGACCTGCGGTTCGAGCGCACCGCCGATGGGGTGCTGGAGATCATGCCACCGGCCGGCTCAGCGACGGGCTATCGGAACGCGGACATCACCGCGCAGTTGTGGACATGGGCCAAGCGGGAGGGAACCGGGCTCGCGTTCGACTCGTCGGCCGGGTTCACCCTGCCAAACGGTGCGACTCGCTCTCCCGACGCGTCCTGGATCGCGCGCTCGCGCTGGGAGGATGTCCCGCCCGAGCGACGCGACCGGTTCGCGCCGGTCTGCCCGGACTTCGTCCTCGAGCTGCGCTCGCCGACCGACAGACTGGCCACGCTCCAGGAGAAGCTGGCCGAGTACCTCGCCAACGGCGCCCGCCTGGGCTGGCTGCTCGACCCGCTGCACCGACACGTCTACGTGTACCGCCCCGGCGCCCCGGTCGAGCGCCTCGAAAGCCTGGAGTCGGTCTCGGGCGACCCGGTCTTGCCGGGCTTCACCCTCGACCTCCGCGAGATCTGGTAGCGCCGGCCCGCGAGCTCAGAGCAAGGCGCCGACGAGGCCGCCGGTCGCGGTACAGACCAGGTTGACGGCGTCGTTCGTCATCCATGCCACCCCGCGAACGAGCACGCGCGGCACGCCGCAATGCTCGCCCGCCGCCTCGGCAACGACGCCGCAGCGGGGGCAGCGGTAGGCCGCCTGGAGCGTCGCACCGGCCAACGAATCTGCTAAGGATCCGGCCAGCCCGGCGGCGAGCGCCATCGAAACGATTCGGGGCACCTTGTCGGGTCGGCGGCCGGCCAGCGCGTAGACC
>JALYGH010000378.1 GCA_030777205.1 Chloroflexota bacterium | reverse complement strand
ACCGGCTTCCTCCGGCCGGGCTATGAGGAGGTCGCACGCCTGCGCGGCAGCGACCTGGTCGGCCTGCGCTACGGGGGGCCGTTCGACGAGCTCGCGGCGCAGCGGGGCGTCGAGCACCGGGTGATCGCCTGGGAGAGCGTCGGCGAGGAGGAGGGGACCGGCGTCGTCCACATCGCGCCGGGCTGTGGCGCCGAGGACTTCGAGCTGTCGAAGGAGCACCGGCTGGCTGTCATCACGCCGATCAACGAGGCCGGCGACTACGTCGATGACTTCGGCGAGCTGACGGGCCGTAACGTGCGCGAGACGAACCCGGCCATCTTCGCCGGCCTCGAGCAGAAGGGCATCCTCTACAAGACGGAGGACTACACCCACCGCTACCCGACCTGCTGGCGCTGCCACGAGGAGCTGGTGTTCCGCCTGGCCGACGAGTGGTTCATCCGCGCCGACGAGATCCGCCCGCGGATGAAGGCTGCCGCCGCGTCCGTCACCTGGGTGCCCGCCTCGGCCGGCAAGCGGATGGATGACTGGCTGAACAACATGGGCGACTGGAACATCAGTCGCAAGCGGTACTGGGGCCTGCCGCTGCCGTTCTACCCGTGCGCCTGCGGCACGCTGACCGTGATCGGGACGGTCGCCGAGCTGCGCGAGCGGGCCGTGAGCGGCCTGGAGGGGCTGAAGGAGCTGCACCGGCCCTGGATCGACGACGTCAAGATCCGCTGCGAGGGGTGCGGGGAGACGGTCGAGCGGATCGTCGAGGTCGGCGACGCCTGGCTCGACGCCGGCATCGTCCCCTTCTCGACGCTGAACTACCTCGGCGACCGCGGCTATTGGGAGCGGTGGTACCCGGCCGACTTCATCACCGAGATGCGCGAGCAGATCCGTCTCTGGTTCTACAGCATGCTCTTCATGAGCGTGACGCTGCAGGACCGCTCGCCGTACCAGAGCGTGCTCGCCTTCGAGAAGCTGATGGACGAGCACGGCAAGCCGATGCACAAGAGCCTCGGCAACGCCATCTGGTTCGACGAGGCCGCCGAGAAGATGGGCGCCGACGTGATGCGCTGGCTGTATTGCGGCCAGACGATCACCTCGAACCTGAACTTCGGGTACGGGCCGGCCGAGGAGGTCAAGCGCAGGCTGCTCGTCCTCTGGAACGTCTACAGCTTCTTCGTGACCTATGCCCGGATCGACCGCTTCGACCCGAAGGCCCCGCGCCCCGCGCTCGCCGAGCGGACGCTGCTCGACCGCTGGATCCTGTCGCGGCTGAACGGGCTGATCCGCACCACGCGCGAGGGCCTCGACCGCCTCGACGCGGCCGGGCCGACCCGCGCCGTCGAGCGCTTCGTCGACGACCTGTCGACCTGGTACGTGCGCCGGGGCCGACGCCGCTTCTGGAAGGCGGCCGATGATGCCGACAAGCGGGCGGCGTACGCCACCCTCTATGAGGTGCTGACCACGCTCGCCGGCCTGCTCGCGCCGTTCCTGCCGTTCGTGACCGAGGCAATGTACCAGAACCTCGTCCGCTCGGTGGACGCGTCGGTGCCCGAGTCGGTCCACCACACGCGCTACCCGGCCGTGGACGAGTCGGCGATCGATGGGACGCTTGACCGCCAGGTCGAGCTGGCGCGGCGGCTGGTCGGCCTCGGGCGGGCCGCCCGCGAGCAGGCCAGCATCAAGGTGCGCCAGCCGCTCGCGCTGGCCCGCGTCGCGGCCCCGGCCGACGCGCCGGCGCTGCCGGACGAGCTGCGCGAGGAGATCGAGCGCGAGCTGAACGTCGAGCGGCTGGAGATCGGCGGCAATGTCGGCGACGCGGTCACCCACGTGGTCCGGCCGAAGCCCCAGGTGCTCGGGCCGCGCCTCGGGAAGGCGATGCAGGGCGTCATCAGGGCGCTGCGCGAGGGCCAGTTCGAGCTGAACCCCGACGGGACGGTCGTCGCGGCCGGCGAGACGCTCCGGCCGGACGAGGTCCAGGTCACGACCCAGGCGAAGGCCGGGTTCGCGGCGGCCGAGGCGGACGGGTATACGCTGGTGCTCGACACCCGCCTGACCCCGGAGCTGATCCAGGCCGGCCAGGCGCGCGAGGTGGTGCACCGAATCCAGACGATGCGCAAGGACGCCGGCTTCGAGGTCGAGGACCGGATCGTGACTCGCTTCGTCGCCGAGGGCGAGCTCCGGGCAGTCTTCGAGCGGTTTGGCGACTACATCAAACAGGAGACCCTGTCGGTGGCCCTGGGGGCGGATGGCGGGGACGGCGGCCATCGCTGGTCGGGGCAGATTGACGGCGCGCCGCTCAGCCTGGTCGTCGCGCGGGCGGACGGCGCCTGACCGTGACCTGGGATGCCTCGCGGGACGTGCGGAGCGGCGGCTGGGGTGACCTGCTCTCCTGGCGGGGGGGCGTGTTCGCCGCGACGACGCTCGTCGTCCTGGCGCTCGACCGGTGGACGAAGCAGCTTGCCATCGAGCACCTGCTCGAGTCCGGCGTGCGGTCCGTGCCGGTCATCGGCGAGTACATCCGCTTCACGTACGTCGAGAACCGGGGCGCGGCCTTCGGGCTGCTCCAAAATCAGACGGCGTTCTTCATCCTGGTCGGGGTGATCGTCATCGGCGTGATCATCGCCTCCTACCGCTACATGACCGAGCCGCCGCTGCTCCTCAACGTCAGCCTCGGGCTCCAGCTCGGCGGGGCGATCGGCAACCTGATCGACCGCATCCGCGTCGGCTACGTCGTGGATTTCGTCGACCTGACATTCTGGCCGGTGTTCAACGTCGCCGACGCGGCGATCTGCATCGGCGTGGTTGGCCTGACCTACACCGTGCTGTTCCCTCCCCGGCAGCACGCGGTGGAGCACCATGCCTGATCGACCCGCGCCCGAAGGTCCGGCGGGCGCCCGGCGGGCGCCCGCGCGGCTCCCGCTCAAGCCGCGTCACATCGTGCGCGAGGGTGGCGCCGAGCAGTTCGACGTGCCGGCGTACGCGTCGCGCCAGCGAATCGACGCGTTCCTGTCGAAGTACGCCCCCGACCGCTCGCGCTCGGAGTGGCAGCGGCTGATCGACGCCGGCGCCGTCACCCTCGACGGGCGCATCGCCCGGCCGAGCGACCGGATCGAGACCGGCCAGCGCATCCGCGTCGAGCCGGTCGCCTCGCACGTGACGCTCAGGCCGACGAAGATCCCGCTGGCGATCGTCTACGAGGACCCCCAGATGATCGTCGTCAACAAGCCGCCGGGCCTGGTGGTCCACCCGGCCCCCGGCCACGAGGAAGGCACGCTCGTCCACGCCCTGCTGGCGCGCTACCCGGAGCTGCGGGACCCGACCGGGGAGCAGCGCCCGGGCATCGTCCACCGCCTCGACAAGGACACCTCCGGACTGATCGTCATCGGCCGCACGACGGCGGCGATGGCCCATCTCCAGGCGCAGTTCCGCGAGCGGACGGCCGGCAAGCGCTACCTGCTGCTGCTGCTCGGCAACCTGTCGGACGAAGAGGCGGCGATCGAGGCGCCGATCGGCCGCGACCGTCGCGACCGCAAGCGGATGAGCGCCCAGGTCGGCGGGCGTGAGTCGCGCACCCAGTTCCGCGTCCTCGAGCGCTACGGCCGGTACACCCTGGTCGACGCCGACCTGCAGAGCGGCCGGACCCACCAGCTTCGGGTGCATTTCCAGTTCATCAATCACCCGGTCGCCGGCGACCGCACCTACGGACCGGGCACGCGGCCGCCCGGTCTGCGCCGCCAGTTCGTGCACGCCGCTTACCTGGCGATCCGCTCGCCGCACGACGGCGTCGAGCGCGAGTTCTACGCCCCGCTGCCCCCGGACCTGCTGGCGCCGATCGAGCGGCTCCGTGCCCTGGCCGGCCTGCCGTCGCCCGGCGGCGACCCCCTGCTCTCGTCCGGCGAGATCAGCTCGGCGGCGATCATCGCGCCGATGCCGCCCACGCCCGTCGCCGCGTCGGACGATACTGCTACGGACGGTGGCGACGGTCCGCGCCGGGCGGGCGGGCGCGGGCCGGCCGGGGCGCAGGGCAGTCCCGGATATCGTGGTGGCGCCCGGGCGGGCCGTCCGAATGCTCTCGGTGGACAGCCCGCCGCGTCG
>JALYGH010000377.1 GCA_030777205.1 Chloroflexota bacterium | reverse complement strand
GCCCGGACCAGGCCGGGTGGCAGGTCAGGACGAAGCAACCGTTCTCCTGGTACATCGCCCGGAACTCCTGGAGCCACTGGTCGACCAGGTGCATCGGGTTGGTCATCTGGTTCGAGTGGCCGTACACGTGGCGGTAGAACGGGGCGTCGTCGAGCAGCCACTGAATCGGCACCTCGGCCAGCTTCCCGTGCGCCGTGTCGACGAAGTACGGGACGTCGTCGCCCATCAAGCTGCTGTCGTAGGTGAAGCCGTACTCCTTGAGGATGGCCGGCGTGCGCACGTTCAGGCTCCAGGACGGCGAGCGGTAGCCGACCGGCCGGATGCCGAGGTGCCGCCGGAAGATCGCGAGCTGCTCGTCGAGGACCCGCCGCTCGGCCGCCTCGTCAAGCGTGTGCAGCGCCTCGTGGACGTTCCCGTGGCAGCCGAGCTCGTGGCCGGCTGCCTGGACCGCTTTGATGGCGTCGGTGTGGTGCTCGATCGTGTAGCCGGGCACGAACCAGGTGGCCCGGAGCCCGTACTTCTCGAGCAGGCGCAGGATGCGCGGGGTTCCGGTGCGCGGCCCGAACCGGCGCTGCTCCGTCTCATCGAGCCGGGTGGCCGCCTCCTCGGGGTTCAGGAAGACGTGCGCCGACTCCGCGTCTTCGTCGAACGACAGCGCCACGGCGCACTGCGCGCCATTCGGCCACCGGTATCGCGCCATGTGCCCTCCGCGCTCGCAGCCCGGCCCACACCCGGACCGCCCTATTGGCGGTCCGGGGAGTGACCGCGGGGTATCGCGGCGGGATGGCACGCCGCCACGGCGGCGTCAAGCCGCGGCCCCGGCGCCGGCCGATCATCCCCGACCGACTGGCAATGGCCCCTACAGTGCAAGCCGCGGTGCCGCGCGGCCCGTGATCGTACGGGCCGCGCGGGACCGGCCGCGCCGGGAGGCTACGCGCGCGCCGCCAGCCGGGCCGTCAGGTCGAAGATGATCCGGGTGCCGAGGCGGAGGTTGTCGAGCGACAGCCGCTCGTCGATGCCGTGGTACCCCTTCAGGTCCTCGGCCGTGAAGATGCAGGGGACGAGCCCGTAGGCCGGCACGCCCCGAGCGCGGAAGAAGCGGGCATCCGTCGCGGCGACGAACAGCGAGGGGATCACCAGCGCGGTCGGTGCGTGCGCACGGCACGCCTGCTCGACGACGGCGAACTCCGGGCCGTGCCACGGAGCCGTCGCCGCCGGGCCGCTCGGCCAGGCGATGACCTCGAAGCGGATGGCCGGGTCGTCGACGAGCCGCTCGAGGTCCGCGACGAAGGCGTGCTCGTCGGTCTCCGGTAGGAGTCGGCAGTCGAAATGCAACTCGGCCTGCTCCGGCAGCACGTTGATCTTGTAGCCGCCGGCGAGCATCGTCAGGCTGACCGTGTCGCGGAGGAGCGGGCGGGTGGCGCGGTGCGCCTCGACCTCCCGCCGCGCGCGCTCGCCACCGAGCCGGCGCAGCATCTCGGCCACCGCCGGCGAGTCGCGGTGCTCCGGTGGCCGAGTCAGGATCTTGTCGGCGGCCCGCAGCAGGCGATGAGTCGCGGCGTCCTCCCATGGTTGCGAGGCGTGGCCGGGCTCGGCGCGGGCGATCATCTTCAGCCAGAGGATGCGCTTCTCGCCGACCGAGACGGCGAAGGCCTGACCGGCGTCGAAGAAGCCGCGCAGCCCGGAGCCGCCCTCGTCGAGGACGAAGCCCGGGTCGAGGTCGGCGAAGTGGTGCTCGACCATCCACTTCGCCCCCATGACGCTACCGACCTCCTCGTCGCAGGTGAAGAGCAGGAGCACGTCGCGCGCGAGCGGGACGCCGTGGCGCTTCAGGAGCAGCACGGTCAGCAGCTCCATGATGCCCATGCCCTTCATGTCGATCGTGCCCCGCCCGTAGACGTAGCCGTCGGCGATCTCGCCGGAGAACGGGTCGAACGTCCAGTCAGACGCGACCGCCTGGACGACGTCCATGTGGCTGCTCAGCAGGACCGGCTTGTCGGTCGGCCGCTCGGCACGCAGGCTAGCGACGAGGTTCACCTTGCCCGGCTCGCCGGTCTCGTAGCGCCGCGTCTCGAGGCCCTCGGCGGCGAGGATGTCGGTCAGGAAATCGGTCGTCCCGTCCGTCCGGCCGCGCGGGTGGGAGCTGTCGAGCTTGACGTACGCCGACAGGAGGTCGGCCGCCTCGCGGGTGACTGCATTCCAGTCGACGGTGCCGACGAGCGGGTGAGGGGCAGGGGCCGGGCCGGCGTCGGTGGCGGGTCCGGCAGGGGCGGGGGTAGGCCTGGAAGGCTCGGCGGTGGTCATCGGGGGCCTCTTGGGGGCGATGGCGCGCGGCGCGGCGGGGCCGGTGCGGCGCGGAGGTCGAAGGACGTCGGGGAGGGCGCCCGAATGATACGACGGGTCCGCCCATAGCCCGTCACTTGCCACTGAGCAATACTTGCATGAACACACATATTCCACTATGCTTACCCTGTGAGCGACTACGACTACGACCACGACGCCGATCAGCGCGAAGCCCTGTTCCGCAGCCTCATGGCCTCCCGCGCCGCCCTCATCCGCGAGGGCTTCCTCGACGCCCTCCGCCTGATGGGCGACGAGGAGCTGTCGGTCGCCCAACTCGCCGCCCTGATGCTGCTCGAGTTCGAGGGTGAGCGCTCGGTCGGCGAGTTGGCCGCGCTGCTCGGCCGGTCACTCTCCGCGACCAGTCGGCTGCTCGACGGCCTCGTCCGCCGCGAGCTGATCGACCGCCGCGAGGACCCGAACGACCGCCGCACCAAGCGCGCCGCCATCTCGCCGCGCGGCCATGCCCTGCTCCAAGACGTCCATCGCCGCCGCGCCGACGCCCAGCTCGCGCTGATGGCCGCGCTGATGCCCGAGGAACAGGCCGTCGTGATGCGGGGCATGGACCTGCTCGCCGAGGCGGCCAGGAGGAGAACGCAGGATGCGCGAGACGACCATGAGCAACCCAGGGGAGCCCATGTCTGACCTGATGCCCCGCTCCGTCACCTCCCAGCCCATCGGGGCGACATTGCCGCCCGGCGAGCCCGGGCCCAGCGGCGTGGACGGGGCCGCGGGCGAAGCGCCCCTGATCGTCCCGCTCGCCGCGCTCGGGCGGGACGACCTGGCCCTGGCCGGTGGCAAGGGCGTCAACCTCGGCATCCTGCTCCGCGCCGGCCTGCCCGTACCGGATGGCTTCTGCGTGACGACCGTGGCCTACGCCGTCGTGGCCGCCGCGCCGGCCGTCGCCGCATCGGTGGATGGGCTGGCCGCGGCGCCCCCGGAGGACGACCAGCTCGCTGCCCTGGCCGGCCAGGCCCGAGCCGCGCTCCTGGCCGCGCCCGTCCCGGAGTATATCGAGGCCGGAATCCGGGCGGCCTACCGCGCGCTCGGCGCCGACGTGCCGGTTGCGGTCCGCTCCTCGGCGACGGCCGAAGACCTGCCGACGGCAAGCTTCGCCGGCCAGCAGGACACGGAGCTGAACGTCGTCGGCGAGGAGGCCGTCGTCGGAGCCCTGCGGCGCTGCTGGGCCTCCCTCTGGACCGACCGCGCCGTCAGCTACCGCGCGCGCAACGCGATCGATCAACGGTCGGTCCGCCTGGCGGTCGTCGTCCAGCGGATGGTCGCGGCGCAGGCGGCCGGGGTGCTGTTCACCGCCGACCCGGTCACCGGCCGTCGCGACCGGGCCGTCGTGGATGCCAGCCGCGGACTCGGCGAGGCGATCGTGTCCGGCGCGGTCAACCCGGACCACTGGGTGCTCGACGCGGCGAGCAGCCGGATCCTCGAGGAGCGGCTCGGCGACAAGCGCGTCGCGGTCCGCGCCATGGCCGGAGGGGGTACCGAGCGGGTCGCCCTGGCCGAGGACCGGCAGCCCTGCCTGACGGCCGACCAGCTCGGGACGCTGGCCGGCCTGGGGCGGCGGGTGCAGGCGCTGTTCGGGGCGCCGCAGGACATCGAGTTCGCGCTGGACGAGGGGGGCGCGTTCTGGCTGACCCAAGCCCGCCCGATCACGACGCTGTACCCGCTGCCGGCCTCGGCGCCGGCCACCATTCGCGAGACACGGGCGTACTTCTCGATCAATGTCGCCCAGGGCGTCTTTCGCCCGTTCACGCCGATGGGCGCCCAGGCGCTGCGGATGACCGGCTCGTCGGTGATGCGCGCGCTCGGGCATCCGCCGCGCGACCCGGTCGCCGGGCCGTCGCTCGTCGTCGAGGCCGGCTCGCGCCTCTTCATCGACGTCACGCCCCTCGTGCGGCATCCGATCGGTCGGCGCGCATTCCTGGGCGTGACGCGCCTGATGGAGGCAAGAACCCATATGATCGTGCGCGGCCTCGCCGACGACCCGCGATTCGCCCCTCGCCCCGGCTCACCCTGGTCGGCCATCCGGCTGGTCGGCGGCGCCCTGGCCCGCAC
>JALYGH010000376.1 GCA_030777205.1 Chloroflexota bacterium | reverse complement strand
CATTCGGGCAGCAGGAGCATCGGTGGGCCGGATCGTGCGGCCCGGTTCCGAGTCGGTGGAGCGCGCGTCGATGTCAGCCAGTCCAGACCTGATCGAGCGGAGCGGCGACCTCAAGCGCGAGCTGCTCGCCTTCGCGCAGGAGCCGCGTTTCGAGCGGGCCTACCGCCGGGCGCTCCGCGAGCGCTTCGGTCCGTTCGACCTGCCCGACGAGGCGGAGTTCGCCAACTTCCTCGATCACTTCATCCTCCAACGCCGGCTGAAGGACGGCCGCACCGTTGTCGAGCAGTTCGTCGCGGAGCGCCCCGACTTGCCCGAGGAGGAGCGCGAGATGCTCCTCGGCTGGCGCGACGTCGTCGAGGGCATCTTCGAGGTCGAGCGGCTCGAGGACGAGACGCTTGTCGTGTCGAACCTCGTCGACGAGCTGACCTATCGCGTCCGCTCGAATGCGGGCCGCGGCGTCCTGGCTAGGATGAAGCCCGGCTCGTTCCTGATCACGCGCATCGTTCCCGTCGCCGACGAGTGGCTGCTGAGTGGCATCTCGAGCGTGCTGCCCGCCGCCGATCATCAGTACGCGTATCAGGCGGCGGCGAAGCTTGCCACCCAGCATCCGGCGCTGGTGTTCCGCAATCCCGAGAAGCTGGCGCGGGGCTGGGAGCTGCAGGCGGAGGAGCGCCGCCACTTCGTGAGCTTCTTCGGCTCGGATCTGGTCGTCCTGCCGGGGTCCGAGCTGGCGGAACGGATGGCGGCCTACGCGCACTTTCGGATGCACGAGGAGCGCGATTCGGACGGGCGGACGGCCGCCGAGTACTACCGTGAGAAGTACGGGATCGAGCCGCCGGTGCTCGACTTTGGGCTGCCGACTGATCTGTGCGAGGCGGACACGGTCGGCGTCGTCTATGACGAGGTGGAGGGACTGAACTTCTACGCCAACTTCGGCCTCGTCGAGGAGACGTTCGCCGCGCCGGAGCTGGCCGACGACCCGGTGCACCGCGAGGCCGTGCTCACGTACCTCAAGGAGCCGAGCATCTCGCCGCTGCCGTTCCGCCGCCTCGCCACCCGCGATCCGGAGCGGGCGAGCCAGGTCTTCCGGCGCGTCCTCGGGCGGCCAAGGTTCTCCTGGGAGCGCAACGGCGAGGCCCTCCTGAAGCGCCACAAGGCGAGCCACTTCGAGCAGCCGCCGCTCCCCGCCGTGACCCCGCTCAACGATGCCCAGACACGGGCGCAATTGGCGGCCGGGGACGACACCGGGACGCGGCCGGCTCGCCGGCGGCTGCGGCGCCGGCGGAGGACGGCGCCGGGGCGGAGGCGACCACGATGAAGGGCGCCGGGCTGCTGAGGTGGTCGCCATGCCGCCGGAAGAGGAGTGCGAGCACGAGATGTTCGTGCTGACCCAGTAGCAGGGCCGGCGCCTCGGTGTCCCGCCGTCGCAGCTCGAAGGCATCGACGTCGACGACCAGACGCGCCGGGCGAGCGAGGATTGGCACTACTGGATCGGTCAGGGCTACGAGCTGGGATAGTCGGAGCCTCGGCGGCCGGATCCGCGTTTCGTACCCCACCTGTCAACGCGAGAGCAAGCCGGCCTCGGAGCAACCTATACTCGCGGCGTGAACGTGGATCAGGAAACGGTCCGCCTGACGGTCGTGGCCCTTGCCGGCGTCATCGCCAGTCTCCTCACCGGGGCGGCCGGCGTGCTGGGCGGCTACTTCGCTGCGCGCGTCGCCCAGCGCGGCCAGCGCCGCATCGCGGACGAGAGCTTTCGTCGCGAGAAGCGACACGCCTTGCTGTACCCCGTCGTCAAGCTTGTGATGGACCGCGTCGAGGACCGTCATGCGCTGATCGACGCCCTCGAAGATGGGGACGTCGAGCGCGCCCGAGCCGCGACCGAGCGCCTCGAGGCGGCCCCGTTGAGCCAGGGCTACTGGTGGGTCCCGGCCGGCTCGAAGTTGTCGCGGCAACTGTACGTCTACATGATGCTCGACAAGACGGCCGTCCAGACGGGGCTTGTGGTGACGCTCTTGATGGTCCAGGCACGGATGCTCGAGCGACACGCTGCCGGCCGACGACACGTCGCGGTGGAGGCCGATCACTTGCACGGGGAAGTCGACCGGCTGCAGGGCGCATTGCAGCGTCTCCAGCTCGACGGAGCCTTGGACCGGCACAGGGTCAATGGTGCCGCGGAACCGGCCGGAGCGGTGGATCGCGCCGAGATCGACGGACGCCACCGGGGCCGACCGGACGGAAAACAGGGCACCTTCGAGCGGGGCGTGCCCCGACTGTCGCCCGGAGGCCTGAAGGGGGTCTGGACCGACGAAATTGCCGGGCTGGATTGGCGGGGCGATGAGTACGGAGCGCGCGGGGCGGCGTTGTCGGAGCGCTGCCGGGCGGCGCTGTCTCCCGATGCGGCGTTCTTGGATGAGGCGGCGGGCGTCGACCTCGACGCGCTCGCCGAGGAGGTTGCCGAAACCCAGCAAGACGGGCTGGCATTGGTGAGCGACCTCGGGGCGTTCCTCGATAGGTTCGTCGCCGAGATCTACGCCTCCGTGGAGCAGTGGGCGTCGGGCGACGAGACGTAGCATTCCGCTGCGCCCGAGGTGACGGGCGCGGCGTCACCTTCCCTGCCATCCCGGGCGCGGCGCTGGGTGAGTACCGCGGAAGGTCAGCTCCTCGCGGGCGAGGCCGGCCGTCGGTTACTTGACGGTGACGCTCTTGGCGAGGTTACGCGGCTTATCCGGGTCGTGCCCACGGAGGAGTGCCAGGTAGTACGCCAGCATCTGGCCCGGCACGGCCTGGACGATCCCGCTCGCCTCGCCGACGTCGCCGGCCGGGATGTGGCAGTCGAAGGCGTCGTCGGCCTCCGGGCCGATCCCGATGATGTAGGCGCCGCGCGCCTTGACCTCCATCGCGCCGGAGAGGATGTCGTCGCGGGTCTCGTCGTTCGGCGCCAGCACCAGGCAGGGCGTGCCGGGCTCGATCAGGGCGATGACGCCGTGCTTCAGCTCGCCGCCGGCGAAGCCCTCGGCGTGGATGTAGCTGACTTCCTTGATCTTCAGCGCCGCTTCGAGCGCCTGCGGGTAGCTCGGGCCGCGTCCGATCACGTAGAGGTGCTCGCGGCGGTAGATCTCCTCGGCCGCCTCGCGGATGTGGTCGCGGCGCCAATCGGAGAGGAGCGCCTTGATCTCGTCGGCCGCCCGTTCGAGCAGCTCGGCGCCCTGCTCGACTCGGCCGACGAGCGCGTGCGACGTCAGCAGCATGATCGCGAGCTTGGCGGTGAAGCTCTTGGTCGCCAGGACGCACCGCTCGGGACCGGCGCCGAGCAGGACGGCGTGGTCGGCCAGGCGGTAGAGACTGGAGCCCTCGACGTTGACGGCCGCCGCCAGCTTCGCGCCGCGGGCCTTCGCCGCGCGCATCGAGTCGAGGATGTCGATCGTCTCGCCGCTCTGGGAGAAGGCCACGGCGAGCGCGCCCGGCCCGAGGAACCGCTCCAGGTAGCCGAACTCCGAGCCGTTGGCGAAGAACGCGCGGTGCCCGGCGATGCGGGCTAGCAGGTACTGGCCGGCCAGCGCGGCGTGCGCCGCCGTGCCGCACCCGACCAGGTGCGCCTCGGCCGCCTCGTGGATAAGCTCGGCCAGCGTGCCGGCATCCGCCAGGCGCTCCCGAGCGATCCGCCGGAGTACCCCGGGCTGCTCGTGGATCTCCTTGCTCATGAAGTCGGGGTAGCCCTGCAGGTCGGCCTGCTCGGCCGACCACTCGACGACGGTCACCGTCGGCTCGATCTCCCGGCCGGTGAGCGCGTCGTAGACCGAAATCCCCTCCGGGGTCAGGAGTGCGGCCTGGTTCTCGTCGAGGAACGTCATCCGCCGCGTGTGCTCGAGCAGGGCCGAGTAGTCGGACGCGAGCATGTTGCCGTCGGGCGACCAGCCCAACGTCAGGGGCGAGCCGCTCTTGGCGGCGGCCAGGTGCCGCGTCCGGATATCCAGCGCGGCGACCGCGTTCAACCCTTCGAGCCGACGGAACGTCGCCATCATCGCCCGGGCAAGCCGATCACGACCGTCGGGCGCCGCCTCGAGCTGCTCCTCCAGGAGGTGGGCCACGACCTCGGTGTCGGTCTCGGACTTGAACTGGTGGCCGCGCTCCCGCAGCTCGAGGCGCAGGTCACGATGGTTCTGGACGATCCCGTTATGGATGATCGCCAGCCGGCCGGTGCAGTCGAGGTGCGGATGGGCGTTGGCGTCGGTGACGCCGCCATGGGTCGCCCAGCGCGTGTGGCCCAGGCCGATCGAGCTCGGCGGCAGCGACGTGCGCGCCTGCCCGATCTTGCCGGTCCGCTTCTCGACGTCGACGTGGCCGTTGCGCGCGACGGCGATGCCCCAGGAGTCGTAGCCGCGGTACTCGAGCTGCTTAAGCCCGTGTAGCACGAGCTCGGGCGCATCCTGTCGGGCGCCCACGTAGCCGAAGATCCCACACACAGCCGATCCCTCCGATGCGGCGGCCCGGAGGGCACGATCACCCGCCCCGCGCGACATCGTCGACGCGCGGTTGCTGGCAGGGATGGGAGACGGGCCATAAGGGCCCGCCACACATCGAGCGGCCTTTGTCAGGACGTCGCCGCCCTGGTTTGCTCCGCTCGTCACGACCGTGCTGGCCGGGGGGCCATCCGCCGAATCGTTCGATCGGCCCCCACCTCGTCACCCGACTGGCGTCGGGTCAGGCGCTTGCTGTTCTCCCCTGCACCACACTTGGGATGACCCCGTGCCCCGACCTCCGCGATTAAGATGCGGCGGATACTACCAGGAGCATACGCGCCGGGCCAAGGCAATCGCACGACCTGTACCAAATCTCGACCAACGCGCGGTCGAGTGCTTACTCGCCTCGGGTGGCGTGGTACGATCGAGGCGATGAAGATCAGCTACCGCATCGGCGTCATGCCGGGGCCCTGGCCGGACCGCGGCGGAGTCCGCGAGTTCCTGTGGTCGCTCATCGACCTCTGCGAACGGTCGGGGATCGACTCGCTCTGGTTCTCCGAGCGGCTCTCCTCGCCGACGCCCATGCCGGAGCCGATCGTCACGATGGCGGCCATCGCCGCCCGGGCTGAGCGGCTGAAGTTCGGGCCGAGCGTGCTGACGCTCCCGTTCCGCACCCCGGTCGTGCTGGCCCGCGAGATCGCGATGCTCGACGCCCTGTCCGGCGGGCGGATGCTGCCGGCCATCGGGATCGGCGCCGAGGACGAGCGCTCCTTCCGCGCCGCCGGCGTCCCGATCCGCGAGCGGGCGCGCCGCACCGACGAGGCGATCGAGATCATGCGGGCCTGCTGGACCGGCGAGCCGGTCAGCTACGACGGGCGGTTCTGGCAGCTCGACGGCGTCCAGGTGCTCCCGCGGCCGGTCCAGCAGCCGATGCCGATCTGGATCGGCGGCAACAGCGACGCCGCGGCCCGCCGCGCCGGCCGGCTCGGGGACGGCTGGATCCCCTCCTTCATCACCCCGGCACGGCTCCGCGAGGGCGTCCGGGTGACGCTGGAGCAGGCCGCCGAGGTGGGCCGCGAGGTGCCGCTCGACCACTTCGGCGCGGTCGTCTACTACTGCCTCGACGCCGACCCGAGCGCGGCGCGGGCGTTGGCGGCACCGTTCATCCCGCCGGGCCGAGCCGACGCCCCGACGCTGGAGCGGTGCACGGCGTTCGGCCCGCCGGCACTGGTCCGCGAGCGGCTCGAGGAGTACGTCGCGGCCGGCGGCTCGAAGTTCGTCCTGCGGCCGATGTGCCCGCCCGATCGCATGCTCGACCAGCTCGCCTGGCTCGCGCGGGACGTCGTCGCCGATTTCCATCGCCGCTGACCACCCCTTCTCGAGGGCACCGGAGCGCCGAGGCATCCGCGCCGGCCCGACGCTCGTATACTGGCCGGGCACGAGTACGCCGCTACAGGTAGCTGACAGCCCGGAGGGATCATGACTTCGCGCATCCCACGTCGTGAGCTCGGTCGCCTGGCGCTCGGTACAGGCGCCGCAGTGCTGCTCGCCGGTGGAACGCGGGCCAGCGTCTCGGCACAGCAGGCTCCAACGGGGCAACCAGCCGGGGCGCAGTCAGTGGCGGAGCTGACGCGCATCGCGGAGGACGTCTACGTCTACCGATCGCAGAATCACCAGTCGATCTTCATCGTGACCGATGAGGGCGTGATCGCCACCGACCCGATCGGCCAGGCCAACCCGCGCTCACCCCAGCTCTACCGCGCAGCCATCGCGGCGGTGACGGATCAGCCGGTCCGCTACGTCGTCTACAGCCACGATCATCAGGACCATAACGAGGGCGGGTACGTCTTCTACCAATCACGGCTGACCGAGCCGCATATTCGGGAAGGCGAGGACCCGAGCGGTACCTGGAGCGGTACCTGGATGGTTCGAGAAGCCGTCTCCCACGAGCTGGAGCCGCCCTGAAAATGCGGCAACT
>JALYGH010000375.1 GCA_030777205.1 Chloroflexota bacterium | reverse complement strand
CGCCGACGGGATGAACCTCGTCGCCAAGGAAGGCGCGATCGTCAACGACCGCGACGGCGTGCTGGTGCTGTCGACAACGGCGGGCGCCTACGAAGAGCTCGGGCCGGCCTGCCTCGGCGTCGATCCGCTAGATGTGGCGGGCACGGCAGACGCGCTGGCTCGCGCGCTCACCATGCCCGCCCCCGAGCGGCAGGCGCGGGCGCGGCAGCTCCGGGCGACGATCGAGGCGGCGGACCTGTCGGGTTGGATGCGTCGGCAGCTCCGCGACCTCGAACTTCTGGGGGCACAGGTGGGGGCACGGGCAACGCTCGCTGAGCTGCTCGCCGCACCGGCGCTACGCCCGCGCAGGTCGGAGCTCGCCCTCTCCGCGACGAGCCGATCGGACCTGCCGGGCGATGAGGCCGGGTGGTCGCGGCGCCGAGGTCGGGCCGCGACACACCGGCCAGTGAGCGAGCTGGCAGGACGGTGATCGGCTGGCTCGCGCCGGACGACGGCGTCCGATGGCCGTGCGGACAAAGGGGTCCGCACCGACGGCGATGACCGCCGTTCGTGGGGGGCCGGCGGGGGCAAGCTCCGCCGGCCCCGCGCGTCGTCGCGACCTCCTTCCTCGCGTACCGGGCACGCTCCGTGTGGCGCTCCGACCGTCGCATGCGGTGTCGTCATCGCGCCTGCGAATGACCGGTCAACGCCACCGCCAACGCCGGTGGACGATTCGGGCGGGGCCGATCGCTACGCCGATGGGTCGCCGACGGGAGGCGAAGGTGACGCGGCGAGCTCGTCGCCGGTGTCCTCGCGCACGCGACGGCGAATGGCCGGCGCGATCACCCGGATGATGATGACGCGGAGCGCGCCCGCGAGCGGCGTCGCGACCGCCGCGCCGATCACGCCGCCGATCGAGCCGCCGACGATGACCGCGAAGATCACGACGAGCGGCGGGATCCTCGCCTGTTGATTGGTCAGCAGCGGCACCAGCAGGTGCGACTTGAGCTGCTGGACCACCAGGTAGAGGACGAACACCAGGACCGCCTGAGTCGGCGAGGCCAGGAGGGCCACGACGAGCGCGGGGACGAATGCGAGCGCGGGACCGATGAATGGGACCAGCTCGCCAAGGCCGGCGAGCAGCGTCAGCATGGGTGCATACTCCACGCCGATCAGCGAGAGGCTGGCCCAGGTGACGACGGCGACCACCAGCGCGGTGAGGACCCGGGCGCGAACGTAGCCGCCCATCGTGGCGACGATCTCGCTGATGACATCGCTCGTGGCATCGCGGTCCCGTCGGGGCACGAATGAGAAGCTGAAGCGGCGCAGGTCTGGTGTGGCGAGCGACCAGTATGCCGCCATAACGAGGATGAGCACGGCGCCGATGCCGGTTTCGAAGATGACGACCGGCACCTCCGCGAGCACCGGCGTGAGGACGCGCGCGGCCTCGTCGGCCATCTGGTTCACGCGCGTGACCAGCATCGGGTCCCACCTGCTCATGGCGGTGCGCGCTTCTTCGATCAGGGACGGGGTCTTCGTGACCGCCTCGCGCGCTACATCGAGCAGGGGCGGGACGACGAGCCACAGCAGGCCGCCGAACAGGGCGAGTAGCACCAGGTAGACCAGGCCGACGGTGGCCGCGCGCGGGCATCGCCGCTCCAGTCGACAGATGGCCGGCTCGACGGCCTGGGCGAGCACGACCGCCGCCGCCAACATGGCGAGCGGCTGGGCCAGCAACCAGATGGCCGCGAGGAGGCCGAGTGCGAGCACGAGGCCGACGCCGAGGATCGCCGCTGCACGCCAGAGCGACCCGACCGATGCCTCGCGCAGCGGGTACGGCGGGCTCGTCCGGGCAGCATCGGGCGGGGGCGCCTGAATCGTCACGGTGCCTGAGTCGTCCTGGTGAAGGATCGAGACAGCCGGCGCGGCTCGTCCCTCGTCGGGAGGGAGGCGAGCCGCGCCGAACGGACCAGTCGTCGTCAGTACGGATAGAACGGGTAGGCCGGGTAGACGTAGCCCGGCGCCCAATACGGCCCGTAGCCGTAGTAGCCGTACACCTCTTCCCAATAGGTATCTCGCGTGATGGACGGGTCGTAGTGCGGCGCCCCGGCCACCCGCTCGCGATCCTGATCCACCCGGACCGCGTCGTCAGTGATCCGCGAGATCGCGTCCACCGGGATCATGACCTTCTGCTCACCCAGGCCCAGGATGCCCCCGGATCCGACCTCGAGGAAGCGGACCTTGTGCTCCACATCGTCGACGAGCAGGTCGTCGACGGTGCCGACCTCCTCACCCGCACGGTCCAGCACCTTGCGGCCGCGGACGTCCTCCTCGGGGAAGCTGACCGTGAGCCCCGTCTCGCTGAGCCGGAGGAGTGTGGCCGCCTTGTTGCCGTTGGCAGTCATCCGTGACCCTCCTTTGTCGACCTTTACGCGCACCGTCCGTGCCAGTCCGCTCCAATTGAGCATGCCCGTTCCACGGGTGCGCCCCGGTGAACGGACAGGAGCGGCAAGGTGAACGGCGATGAACGAATGCCGACCGCCGCGGCCGGCGTCCGCGCCGCAGCTCAGCCGGTCCCCGCCGGAGCGCGCGAGTGAGGTGGCACGAAGCGGTAGCCGACGCCCCACTGGGTCTGGATGTAGCGGGGCTGCTCGGCGTCGTCGCCGAGCTTCTGGCGCAAGCGTCGCACGAACACCTTGAGGTAGTTCGCGTCGCCGACGTACGACCAGCCCGGCAACGTCGGCGCGACCGCCACCACGACCAGGCTGACCGTCGCGGTGTAAGCGACGACACCACGCAGCGTCCCGACGCTTCGAAGGGCGCGACGTGCTGCACGGTGGCGATGCGGGGAGGCGGGCGCCGATCCTCCCCACGTGTCACCGACCACCTGCCCGGTCAGTGCAGTGACGTGCCGCCGTCCACGAGGAGCGCCTGGCCGGTGATGAAGGCGGCGTCGTCGGAGAGGAAGAAGACGACCGCGCCGACTAGGTCGGCCGGCGTCTGGATCCGCTTGAGCGCCCGCGCCGCGACGGCCGCCTCGCGGATCGCCCGGATCTCGGGCGTCGGCTCGTCCTCGCTCAGGGTGTTGCCGGGCGCGATCGTGTTGACGCGGATGTTGTCGTCGCCCAGCTCGCGGGCGAGGCCGCGCGACATCCCGAGCACCGCCGCCTTCGACGCCAGGTAGTGCAGCCGCCCGCCGCCACCGTGAAAGAAGCTCGCCGACGAGATGTTGACGATGCTCCCGCCACCACGCCGGCGCATCGCCGGGATGACGGCCCGGCAGGCGTTCCAGACGCCCTTGACGTTCACGTCCATCACCAGATCCCACTCGGCCTCGTCGATCCGCTCGAAGCCGACGCGCGAGATCGGGATGGTCGAGAAGACGGCCGCGTTGTTGACGAGCCCGTCGACCCCGCCCAGCTCGTCCACGGCGCGCGCCACCATCGCCTCGACGCTTGGCCACCACGCCACGTCGACCCGGATGGCGAGCGCCCGCCCGCCGCCCGACCGAATCCCGTCCGCGACCCGCTCGGCGGCCGGACCATCAAGGTCGGCGACGACTACGTTTCCGCCCTCGGTGGCGATCCGCTCGGCGTACGCCCGGCCGATCCCATGCCCCGCCCCGGTCACGATCACCGTCTTGCCGTCAAGCCGTCCCACGCGTCCTCCCGTCCGACGCACGCGCCGCTCGCGGCCGAGTATAGCCCGGGCTCGCCGGAGCGCCGGTGGACGGCTTGCGCGTCGCGGGCCATAGTTGCCGCGAGCCCTCGCCC